>JAGDBY010000020.1 GCA_017958765.1 Bacteroidales bacterium
CGCAGATAACCACGTCGACTCCTCTCAGGGTCTCTGCCAGATAGAGGGCGGGATTTTCGAAATCTGTGGGAAGTCCATCGCCGATACCTCCGTGAATTGAGACTACCACCACGTCAGGATTCTCTTTGGCTCTGACTCTGTCGACAATATCTTGGGTGAGGTCTGCCGCCTCAAAATCAAAACCGCTGTAGAGATCGGGAGCAATCCAGCTCTTGATGTTCGGGTTCGTAAGGCCGATTACGGCTATTTTGAGGCCGTTTCTCTTCAGGACGGTATATTCGTCAAAATATGGCTTTCGTGAGCCTGAAGAGCCCGTAAGAGGGGTATTTGCAGCAAGCATCGGGATACCTGACGACTTTCTGATCTTGTCGTACACCGGGTGACCCGCTTCCACATCGTGATTGCCGACAATGAAGGCGTCATAACCCAGATATTTGGCGATTTTGCTGTAGAGGTGTTCCTCTCCCAAAGCCACGTAATTGTAGTAATAGGCTGCATTGTCTCCCTGTACATTGTCTCCGTTGTCAATCATCACCGCCTCCGGATCGTTCATTCTGAACTGCTTGAGGAACGTCGATACTTTGGAAAGTGAAACGTCATTCACCCCGCCCCCCACATAAGTAGAGTCGAAGTACTTCCCGTGTACATCGGTTACAGCGAGAATGTTGACAGTATAGACTCCGTCCTTAGGCTTCTGACATCCTGAGGAGAATACAAACGACAGAACAAGGGCAAGGAGAGCTAACCTTCTCATTTATTCTGATTATTCTTTATCGTATTGACAATCATAGCGATAGCTCCGTCACCGGTAACGTTTCCTGCAGTACCGAAGCTGTCCATAGCGATGTAAAGAGCAATCATAAGTCCCTGCATATTGGCGTCGAAACCAAGCATCGAGGCGATAAGTCCGATAGCAGCCATAATAGCTCCGCCCGGAACGCCGGGAGCTGCAACCATAGTGATACCCAGCATCAGGATGAACCCTGCGTAAACATCGAGGCCCATCGGCATTCCAAGACTGAATGAGATAGCGTATGCGCAGGCAACAATCTTCAGGATACTTCCTGAAAGGTGGATTGTAGCGCACAGAGGTATCGTGAAGTCGGCCACATCAGGGTCGACACCGTTGAGCAGCGCCCTTCTGCGGGTAACAGGGATTGTTGCGGCAGAAGACTGTGTACCCAAAGCTGTAGCGTATGCAGGAAGCATATTCCAGAGAGCTTTGAAAGGATTCTTCTTTGCAATCAGACCTGCTATGCAGAATTGGAATATCAGGAAGAATATGTGCATTGCGAATATTATCAGGATAACCTTCGCAAACATACCCAGAACCGCGAATACAGAGCCTTCGGCACCCATTTTCAAGAAAATACCGAAGATGAACAGAGGCAGACAAGGGATAATGACGCGGGTGATGACCACGTTGATCAGGCCTCTGAAATCAATCATAAAATTCTTGAAAGTGCTTCCGGCAACAAATGTCAGACCCAGACCGATTACGAATGCGGTGATAAGAGCAGTGGTCACGCTCATAATAGGAGGCATATCTATGGTAAAATACGGCTGGATTGAGACGCTGTCGGACACAATCTGCTGCATCATGGACGGGCTGTTCCCAAGCACAGAAGGATAGAGTGCGTTGCACGTGAAATATGAGAAAAAGCCCGAAATCTCAGTGGAAAGATAGGCAATTCCCACGGTGATAAGCAATAATTTCCCGGCGCCGGTACCCAGTTCGGTGATACCCGGAGCGACGAGACCGATAATCAGCAAAGGAATTATCAGGCCCAGGAAATTGCCGAATATAGAATTAAAGGTTACGAATATTCTCACTATCCACTCAGGAGTGAAGAATGAAAAGCCGATACCGAGAGCTATCGCTATCAACACTCTCGGCAACATTCCCAATCTTTTCTTTTCGCTCATATACTATTGTTAATTAAGAGTTTACTGCATTTTTAAGCTGCTCCATAGCTTTTGCAAGAACGCTGCGAGGACAGCCGACGTTCAGACGCATATGCCCCTCTCCTCCCGGGCCGAAATCTTCGCCGTCGTTGAGGGCCAGGTGAGCTTTGTTGACAAACAGATCTATCAGCGCGTCGTGACTCAGCCCCAGCCCTGTGCAGTTCAACCACATCAGGAAAGAAGCGTGAGGCTTGACCACCGTAATCTGCGGGATGTTCTCAGCCAGGTAGTCTGCTACGAAGTCTATATTGGCCTGAATATAGTCCATACACTGCCTGTGCCATTCGTCACATTTTGTAAAAGCGGCCTCGGTAGCGACTGTCGAAAGTACCATCGGAGTGGCAAAATCGTTCCCGCGGAGGAAGTCATAGAATGTCTGTCTCAACTCAGGGTTTTTAACCACGGAGAATGAAGAAACTATACCCGCCATATTGAATGTTTTGGACGGTGCACAGAAGCAAATGCCCACTTTTTCGGCATCTTTGCCGGAAGCTAAAAACGGGGTGTGTTTGGCCCCGTAAAGTGGCATATCTGCGTGAATTTCATCGGATATAACAAGTACGTTATATTTATTACAAAGCTCTGCCAAAGCGGCCAATTCGGCTTTTTCCCAGATTCTTCCGCACGGATTGTGAGGATTGGAGATAATCATCACTTTAGGCTTCTTTTCTTTGAAGGTTTTCTCCAGATCAGACAGGTCCATCGTGTAATTTCCGTCCTTGCAAATAAGCGGATTGAAGTACACTTTCCTCTTATCGACAACAGGCAGACTGAGGAAAGGCATATACACCGGCGGCTGCACTACAACCCCGTCCCCTTTCTCAGTAAAACACTCGATTACGAAGGCGATTCCCTTTACAATACCCGGGACGAAGCAGAGCTCTTCCTTGGCAATCTTCCATCCGTGACATTTCATCTCCCACTCTACCAACGAACGGTAGTAAGAATCGGAAGCACAGGAGTACCCGAAGATAGGATGTTCCAATCTGTGTTTTATTGCATCGAGAATAATCTCAGGAGTCCTGAAATCCATATCGGCAATCCAAAGAGATATCAGATCTTCACGGCCGAATTTTTCTTTCAGTATGTCTGTTTTAAGAGCGCCGGTACCGTGGCGGTCGATCAGTTCGTCAAAATTATATTTCATTAGAGAATTCTTACGGTTTTACTATGTCAGCGAGGCCGGCCAAATCTTCATCTGTGGTGTCCCAAGAGGTCACAAAGCGCATTTCCCCTTCTTTTTCGTTCCAGAAATAGAAGAAATAGTGCTCCTGAAGCTTCTTGATCAGAGGCCACGGCGCCTTGAAGAAGAGCTGGTTGGTCTCCATCTTCTGAGTGAACTCGATATCAGGATTGGTCTTGAGAATATCCATCAGCTTGCGGGCCATATCGTTGGCGTGCTTAGCATTGTCATACCAGAGATTGTTCTGGAGGTAAGGAATATACTGAGCAGCCAGATATCTCTGCTTAGAGGCCAGCTGAGCGGACTGTTTGCGGATAAAGTGAAGATTCTTAGAGAGCTCCTTTCTGAAAGAAACCACAGCCTCTCCCATCATCATTCCGTTCTTGGTCCCTCCGAAAGAGAGAATGTCCACGCCGGCATCCACGGTAAGCTCTTTCATAGTGCAGCCCAATGACACACAGGCATTGGCAAGTCTTGCTCCGTCCATATGGAGATACATTCCGTACTGGTGGAGAAGTGTGGAAATAGCTTTTACCTCCTCTACCGTATAGACGGTACCCATCTCTGAAACGTTTGAAATATAGACTGCCTGAGGCTGTCTGTGATGACACACACCGAAATTAACCAGATGAGGTTTAATCAGTTCGGGAGTGAGTTTGCCGTCGGCGGTGTCTATCGGAATCAGCGCGCAGCCTGCCATTTTAGCTGGAGCGCCGCACTCATCCACGTTTATATGAGCAGTTCTTGCGCAGATTACTGCGCCGTAAGGGGTCGTACATGCCTGTATCGATACAGAATTTGCCCCGGTGCCGTTGAAAACCAGAAATACGGACGCCTCGGCGTTCTTGTCATCAGGATCGCAGAATTGCTCCGCTATTAAGGCTTCAGCCTGTTTTGTCCAAGGATCGTCGCCGTAACCGATGGCGTGATCAATGTTCGCTTTATGCAAAGCGTCCAATACCAACGGATGGACGCCTGAATTATTGTCACTTGCAAAAGATCTCATATTCTATTTATTTTCACAGTCACAGTTGCCGCCGCAGTCACCGTCAGGGCCGCAGCTCTCACATCCGCCGCATCCTCCGGAACAAGAAGACTTACGCTCTCCGTGGATGCCGTTCGTCAGTTCTTCTTCAGTAGCGTCTCTCACCAGGACCACCTCTCCCGTGAAATGGAGGTCTTTGCCCGCCATAGGATGGTTGAAATCCATTCTGACGGTCTTCTCACCTATCTCGAGCACTTTGCCCGGGACAACTCCGCCCTGCTGATTCATCATTGGGATGATGTTCCCCACATAAACTATCTCCTCCATCAGCTTGCCGTCCTGCATAAAAATTTCGATAGGAAGATCTCCCACCATCACCGGATTCGGCTCGCCGTAGCCGTCTTTGGCTGAGAGCCTGAAATCAAATTTGTCGCCCTGCTTGAGGTCTTTAATATTCTCTTCGAACTTTGGAAGAAGGTAACCCAATCCGAAAATAAACTCCAAAGGCTTTTCTGCAGAAGCCTGATCTTCGATTTTACCGTCAACTTCGAGTTGGTATGCAAGGTGAACCACCTTATTGTCTTGAACTGTCATTTTATTTCATTTTAAAGTATTAACAAAAGTAATAATTCTTAAGCAAGATTACCAGAATCAAAAGCTAAAGTTGGTATTCTCGCTGCGGAAATATCGGAAGGATCGTCTCCCACGGCTCTCAGAGAGCTGAAAAGGGTGACAATGTTGCCGGTGATATTCATTTCCCTTACAGAATGAACCGGAGCGCCCCCTTCAAAATAAAAACCTCGGATTCCGAATGAGAAATCGCCTGTGACCTGGTTGTAATTTCCTCCGTTGAAGCCGGTTATCAGCACTCCCTTCCCAAGGTCTCGGAGAATAGAATCGCGGTTCAGGCCTGGTGCTGACG
>JAGDBY010000115.1 GCA_017958765.1 Bacteroidales bacterium
GCAAGGAGATAGACGCAGGGCGTCAGGTGTTTGTGGTGTATCCTCTGATTAAAGAGTCGGAAAAGCTTGACTATGAGAATCTTGAAGCGGGATACGACGCTATCAGGGAGGAGTTCAAGGCTCCGAAGTACATAGTGGCAGTGGTCCACGGCAAACAGACCAACGAGAACAAAGCCTACGATATGAAACTGTTTGCCGAAGGGAAGGCTCACATTCTCGTGGCTACGTCCGTCATCGAAGTGGGTGTGGATGTCCCTAACGCCTCCGTTATGGTGATAGAAAGCGCCGAGAGATTCGGCCTGAGCCAGCTTCACCAGCTCCGCGGCAGGGTGGGAAGAGGGGCAGAGAAGTCCTACTGCATCCTGATGACAGGCAATAAACTCAGCAATGAGTCCAAAGAGAGAATCGCTATGATGTGTCAGACTACGGACGGTTTCGAGCTCGCAGAGGCCGACCTGAAGATGCGCGGTCCGGGAGATTTCGAGGGGACAAGGCAGAGCGGACTGGCCATTGACCTGCACATAGCCAATCTCGTGAAAGATTCTCCGATGCTGGAAGAGGCCAGAAAGGACGCTCAGGCAGTTCTGGACAGAGATCCGGAGCTTAAGAACCCTGAGAATACACTCCTTGTGAGAAGTCTCCAGGGAGTTGAGACAGAATTTAAAGACTATTCAAAAATATCGTAATGAAATATATCGGTGCACACGTTTCCGCTTCAGGCGGTGTCGAAAATGCCCCTCTGAATGCGCACGAGATAGGAGCGACTGGCTTTGCGCTGTTTACAAAGAATCAAAAACAGTGGACCGCCCCTCCTTTGAAAGAGGAGAGTATCGCCCTTTTCAAAGAGAGGTGCCAGATGTACGGGTACACCCCTTCATCGATTCTCCCTCACGACAGCTATCTGATTAACCTGGGACATCCTTCAGACGAAGGTCTTTCCAAATCGAGGGCCGCTTTCACAGACGAGCTGAGCCGTTGCGCGGAGCTGGGTCTTGACAGGCTCAATTTCCACCCGGGAAGCCATCTGAACGAGATTTCTGTGGATGAATGTCTGCTGAGAATAGCTGAGTCGATCAACATAGGCCTTGACAGGACCAAGGGAGTTATCGCAGTTTTGGAGAATACCGCCGGTCAGGGGAGCAATCTCGGATTTAAGTTCGAACACCTGGCTCAGATAATAGACCGTGTAGAGGACAAGAGCCGTGTGGGAGTATGTATCGACACCTGCCACGCTTTCGCGGCGGGATACGACTGGAACGGCGCCGGAGCTCAGTCACTGTTCGGCTCGGGAGCCTCAGGGTACGAGAATATAATAGAAGAGTTTGACAGAATCGTTGGGCTGAAGTATCTGAAAGGGATGCACCTCAATGATGCTAAAAAAGAGGCGGGTAGCAGAGTGGACAGGCACGAAAGCCTGGGTGCAGGGTTGATAGGGCTCGGTTTGTTCAAGTCCCTGATGAAAGATTCACGTCTGGACGGCATTCCGTTTATCCTCGAAACGCCGAATCCGGATATCTGGAATGAAGAGATAGCTATGCTGAAGAGTTGGATGTAATCTCTTTATTTGCTAACTTTAAAAACTTTTACCAAACAATAACTGTATGTTGAATGTCCAGTTGAAAGGCTGCGAGCCTTTTGTAAGCGAAACAATAAAGAAAAAATACATCTCCAAAGCGTATGACGCATTGGAACTGCTCGAGACCGGCAAAGGGGTCGGCAGCGATATGCTAGGCTGGCTGCACCTTCCGAGCGAGTTTCCGTCAGCATTCTACGATGATTGCGAGCAGATTAAAAAAAGATGGGAGAAGAAGGGCATCAACTGCATCATAATTGTCGGTATCGGAGGTTCTTACCTGGGTACTAAAGCTGCTCTGACTTCATTGTCAAGCACATTCCCCGACCACCGTAACTGCCCCCGCATCACATTCGCCGGGACTAATTTCTCAGAGGATTTCTATTCCGACCTTTACGACCTGATGTCCCTCAAAAACGTGGCCGTGATCGTCATCTCTAAATCCGGCACCACCGCAGAGCCTGCAGTAGCCTTCCGTCTGATAAAGAAATTTATGGAGGACAAATACGGCAAGGAGGAGTCAAGAGAGAGAATAGTGACCGTCACCGACAAGAAGAAAGGCTCCCTGAGGAAGATTACAGAGAAAGAGGGTTATACGTCATTCTCCATCCCTGACAATGTGGGAGGCCGTTATTCAGTCCTCTCCCCGGTATCGCTCTTCCCTCTGTACCTGGTAGGGCTGGACATAAAGGCTATGATCGAGGGTGCGCGCGAGATGGAGACAGTCTGCTCCAAGAAATCAATTCACAACCCTGCAGTGGTTTACGCCGCTATGAGGAACGTCCTGCACGGTTTCGGCAAGAAAGAGGAGATTCTGGTTAACTTCAACCCTAAACTGCGCTACATAGCGGAGTGGTGGAAGCAGCTGTTCGCAGAGAGCGAAGGTAAAGACGGAAAGGGTATTTTCCCTGCTTTCGTGAATTATACCACAGACTTGCACGCCATCGGCCAGTACATACAGGAAGGGCAGCGTACAATGTTCGAGACCTACATCGAGATAGCCAATCCGAGCAATGACGTTGTAATCCCTTACGACGCTGACGATCTGGACGGCCTCAACTATCTGGCAGGCAAGACTATGTCGGAATGCAACAGACTGGCTATGACCGGTACTATAATGGCTCACATTGACGGAGAGGTGCCTCAGATAGGGATCGAGATAGACGAGCTGAACGAGTACGAGATAGGCGCCCTGTTCTATTTCTTTGAAAAATCATGCGCAATAAGCAGTTATATGCTTGGGGTCAATCCTTTCAACCAGCCGGGAGTTGAGGCGTACAAGAAGAATATGTTCGCTCTCTTCGGCAGACCTGGTTACGAGGATATAGCCGAGTCGCTCAAGACGCGATTGTAAATGAAGGGTTTCCTTTACAGAATTGCAGAAAAATTCATTTCTGAGTATGGCGACGGCATAAAGGATTTCTGTTTTGTATTTCCTAACCGCCGCGCCTCTCTCTTTTTCAGAAAATACCTGGGGCAGAACAGTGACAAACCTCTTTTCAGCCCTCTTCTGACTACGGTAAGCGACCTTTTCGCAACTCTTTCGGATCTCCAGACAGGCGACAGCATCGAGCTGCTTTACATTCTCTATAAAGAATATGCGGCGCTGTGTCCTTCCTGCGGCATAACCCCTGAGAGTTTTGACGAATTCGTGGATTGGGGAGAGACGATTCTCTCCGACTTCAACGACGTCGACAAGTATATGGTCGATGCCGACGCTCTTTTCTCAAATATCGAGGACCTGAAGAAACTGGATACAGATTATGACTTTCTGAGCGACAGTCAGAAAAAGGCTGTAACTGATTTCTGGAAAGTGGTCCTCTCTCAGACCGAGTCGTTCGGGAACAAGAAGCTTTTCCGCAATACGTGGATGCTCCTCAGGCAGCTGTACGCTAATTACAATGCTGTTTTAAAAGAGAAGGGGATTGCTTATGAAGGGATGGTCTTCAGAGATGTGGCTGAGAAGATCCGTCAGGATTCTACTTCGGTTGCGACCCGTCTGAAGCCGTTCAAAGGGGTGGTCTTCATCGGGCTCAATGCCCTGAGCGAGGCAGAAAAAGTGCTCTGCGACTACGTCAGGGATAGCTTCTGCGGAGATTTCTACTGGGATTTCAACGGGGAGATGATTACCGACCCCGACAACAAGGCTTCCCGTTTCCTCTCTGAGAATGTGAAAAGATATCCTTCCCGACTGGAAATAGACACGGCTGTAGATTACACTCCCGAAATAGAGGTTGTAAGCGTCCCGTCCGCTGTTGGACAGGCAAAGGCGGCCGCATCATATCTTTCTCTCTCCCAAGCTGATGAGACGGCGGTGATTCTCCCCGATGAGAAACTGCTGATGCCTCTGCTCAATTCTATACCCGAGGAGATTGAGAAGATAAACGTGACAATGGGGTACTCCCTCTCCAACAGCGCATTCACCTCCCTGATGGGAATGCTCTCATCGTTGCAGCTCAATAAGAGAGCCGGAGCGGAAGGGGTGCAGTTTTACCACAAGGACGTAGTCTCCATTCTGACTCATCCATTCATTGCCGAAGCTGCCGGAGAAGAGGCCCTTGCCATAAAGAGTGACATATATCAGTCCAACCGGATTCTCTATGCTTACAACGGTGATACAGAGCTGTTTAAGACTATATTCAGCAGCGTGGACGACTGCGCTGCTGTCTGTGACTGGCAGCTGTCTATCATAGATCAGTTGGCGGAAGGGATCTCTCCGCTCGAGAAAGAGTTCGCCTACGGTTACTACAGGGCGATAGTGAGAATCAAAGGTCTGGGTATCTCAATGGAACCGAGGACCTATTTCAGGTTCCTGAGGCAGATTACCGCCA
>JAGDBY010000116.1 GCA_017958765.1 Bacteroidales bacterium
ACTTCCATTCTGCCGCTTCTGGTGTCAAGTGTCTCAGCTACAATAGTTTCATACCTGTTCCTCGGGCGAGAGCCGTTCTTCCCGGGAACTTTCAGCATCTTCTCGATGCACGATATCCCTTATTATATCATCCTCGGATTATTCTGCGGTCTTGTCTCTATATACTTTATAAGGTCAACTCTCTTTCTGGAGGACAGAATGAACAAGGAGGCCGGAGTTTTCAAGAAATGGGGCGGATGCGCCTTACTTCTCGGTGTGCTGATATTCTTGTTCCCTCCGCTGTACGGAGAGGGATATGAGGCTATGTCACAGCTGCTTAACGGCCAGCCTATCGACTTCGAGGGAGGCGTGGTAAGCCGGCTCTTCGTAACTGACAAGTGGCTGATTCTGCTCTACTTCTTTTTGATAATGCTCCTCAAGGTGTTCGCTACTGCATTCACAAACGCCGGCGGCGGAGTAGGAGGTACTTTCGGTCCTACTTTGATCACCGGGGCATTGGCAGGTTTCGTGATAGCAAGGCTTCTGAACAACCTCTCTTTCGTAACCCTTACCGAGGCCAACTTCGTGCTTGTGGGTATGGCCGGACTGATGGCGGGAGTGATGCAGGCTCCGCTGACGGCGATATTCTTAATCGCTGAAATTACAGGCGGTTACACATTGCTGTTCCCTTTGATTATCACTTCCGTGCTCTCTTACGGAGATACTCACACTGTGGAGAAATTCTCTATCTACTCAAAGAGAATTGCAGCTCAGGGATATCTTCTGACGCACGACAGCGACCAGGCGGTGCTCACCCTTCTCAAGACCACTGATCTTATCGAGACCAATTTTATCCCTGTGCAGCCGCAGCAGTCGCTGGGAGACCTGGTCAAGGCTGTTGCCAAATCATCCCGGAACCTCTTCCCGGTTGTGGATGAAAACAATGTCTTCCAGGGTATCGTGGTTTTGGATGATATCAGGGAGTGTATGTTCGACGTGAGCCTTTACGATAGCAAATTTGTTTATAACTTTATGACTGAACCGGGTGTGACCGTTCTGAACACCGAGAAGATGGACAGCGTGATGAACAAGTTCGAGGTTTCGGATGCCTGGAGTCTTCCAGTGGTCGACGCCGAGGGTCACTACATCGGTTTCGTATCCAAATCAAAGATATTCTCTGCCTACAGAGAGCAGCTGCAGCAAGTTTCAAATGAATAGCATTTACATAGATTACATCGCCGAGAAGATGCAGGTTGCATCGTGGCGGGTGTCCCACTGTATCGAGCTGTTTGACGAAGGGGCTACAATCCCGTTTATCAGCCGTTACAGAAAGGAACGCACAGGAGCTCTTGATGAGATGCAAGTGGCTGAGATCAAGCATTATCACCTCTATTTCGACGAGTTGGAAAAGCGCAAGGCCACAATTCTCAAGAGTATCTCCGAGCAGGGTAAGTTAACAGATGAACTTCAGCAATCCATCGAAGCCCAGGTGGACGCTCAGGCTCTTGAAGACATCTATCTCCCTTACAAGCCTAAGAAGAGGACCCGCGCTATGATTGCGAAGGAGAAAGGGTTGGAGCCTCTTGCCAAGGCCATTATCAACGCAGAAATAAGTGACGCCGTGCAGTTTGCAGGCAAGTTCGTAAGCGACAAAGTAGGGTCGGTGGACGAAGCGTTGGAAGGAGCGAGGGATATCATCGCGGAGAAAGTGAGTGAGACACCTCAGGTAAGGGCGCAGCTAAGGGATCTCTACACAAAGTGGGGGACCGTGTCATCCCGCCTGGTTAAAGGGAAGGAAGAGGATGAGCAGGCCTTGAAATACCGCAATTATTTCGAATTCTCCGAGAAGCTCGACCGAATACCTCCTCACAGACTGCTGGCGATCCTCAGAGCCTCTAACGAGGGCGTATTGAGCCTTAAAATCGATGTCAACGAGGATCACGCAATAGAGAGAATCTCCAAAAAGACATATCCGTCAAGACACGCTTCAGCTTCTGTCAGACAGCAGCTTGACGAGGCCATCCGTGACTCGTACAAACGGCTTCTGCATCCGTCCATAGAGAATGAATCCCTCAAGATAGCCAAAGAGAAGGCGGACGTGGAATCGATCAAAGTATTCGGAGAGAATCTCCGTCAGCTGCTTCTTGCCCCTCCGGTAGGGCAGAAACGGACGATGGCTCTTGACCCGGGCTTCCGTACAGGGTGCAAACTGGTGTGCCTGGATGCTCAGGGCAATCTGCTTTGCAATGATACAATCTATCCACATCCGCCAGTAAATGAGAGGATTGCCTCTATGAATAAAGTCCTCGACCTTGTTGACAAATATAAGATTGAGGTTATCGCGATAGGCAACGGTACTGCCGGCCGTGAAACTGAGAATTTCATAAAGAGAATAGGACTTCCGGAGTTTGTCCAGGTATTCTCTGTGTCTGAGGACGGAGCTTCGATCTATTCTGCATCTCCGGTGGCTATCGAGGAATTTCCTGAATACGACGTCACCGTGCGCGGAGCAGTCTCTATCGGCCGCCGATTGATGGATCCGCTCGCCGAGCTTGTCAAAATAGATCCTAAGTCTATCGGAGTAGGCCAGTATCAGCACGACGTAGACCAGAATCTTCTAAAGGAGACTCTCGACAATACAGTGGAGAGCTGTGTGAACAGCGTGGGAGTGAATCTCAATACTGCAAGCAAGCATCTTCTAAGCTATGTTTCGGGTATCGGTCCTGCTCTTGCAGCCAGTATAGTAGATTACAGGACGGAGAACGGCACCTTCAGCTCCCGTAAGCAACTGACTAAGGTTAAAAGGCTGGGAGACAAGGCTTTTGAGCAGTGCGCAGGATTCCTTAGGATTCCGGGCGCAGCCAATCCGCTGGACAATTCCGCCGTTCATCCGGAGAGTTATCACATAGTGGAGAAGATGGCTTCGGATCTGGGCTGCAAGGTGACCGAGCTTATCGGAAACGAGCAGCTTATCGCCAAGATCGACCTTAAAAAGTACGTCACCTCCGACGTCGGAATGGATACCCTGACCGATATAAAGAAAGAGCTGGCAAAGCCAGGAAGTGATCCCCGCAACGAGATACAGACTTTCTCATTCTCCGAAGAGATCAGTACGATAGAAGATGTCAGGGTGGGGATGATTCTCCCCGGCATTGTGACCAACATCACCGATTTCGGAGCCTTCGTGGACATAGGAATCAAGCAGAACGGATTGATCCACGTCTCCAGAATGGGAAGCAAATTCGTCACCAAACCTGCTGATATTCTGAAGATTCACCAGCACGTAAACGTCAAAGTGGTCGATGTCGACCTGCAGCGTCAGCGTATAGGTCTCAGTTTGAATTTTTGAGTTTTTTTCGTAATTTTGGGATGTTATGAAAAAGGCGGTAATTATCCCTACATACAACGAGAAAGAGAATATCGAGGCGATTATCCGCAAGGTTTTCAGCCTTGAGGGCGATTACCATATTCTCATCGTAGACGACGGCTCTCCAGACGGTACTGCAGATATAGTGAAGGGCTTGATGACGGAGTTTCCTTCCTCTCTTTTCATATTGGAGCGCAGCGGTAAGCTGGGTCTCGGCACAGCGTATATCACCGGCTTCAAGTGGGCCGTAGAGAATGGATACGACTACGTCTTCGAGATGGACGCCGATTTCTCGCACAATCCCGACGATCTGCCCCGACTGCTGGATGCCTGTGTCACCCAGGGTGCTCAGGTAGCCATAGGATCCCGTTACTGTAACGGAATCAGCGTGATCAACTGGCCGATCAGCAGGGTAATAATGTCTTACTACGCTTCCGCCTACGTGAGACTTGTACTGGGGATGAAGATTTATGATACCACCGCCGGTTTCAAGTGTTACAGCAGAGAGGTTCTGGAAACTATCGATTTCGACCGTGTAAGGATGAAAGGATACGGATTCCAGATCGAGATGAAATATACAGCTTACAAGCTCGGTTTTAAATTGGTCGAGGTCCCTATTATTTTTGTGGACAGGACCAAAGGCGTGTCCAAAATGTCCTCCGGTATATTCGGAGAGGCCTTTTGGGGCGTATTGATGCTCAGATTCAGAAAAATTTTGCCCCGTAAAAAGTAACAATGTCCGCCTGTCTTTTGAAAAATGGTACTGTTGTCAACGAGAATGTCATTTTCAAAGGTGGTATTTACATTGAAGATGAGTTTATCGTAGATGTCTATGATTATTCTCAGGAGGGTTCTTTTGAGAAGGAGGCCCGCTATGCCTCGGAGGCAAATGACGTAGTGGATTTGTGCGGTTGCTATGTCGCCCCCGGCATAATAGACACCCACGTTCACTTCAGGGAGCCATGGGCTACGGACAAGTCTACAATCGCTTCTGAGAGCGCAGCAGCTGCTCTGGGAGGCGTTACAACCTATTTCGATATGCCGAACAACAATCCGGCTGTCACAAACCTGGCCCTTCTGGACGACAAGTTCCTTACGGCTTCCCACGACTCGGTAGTCAATTATTCATTCTATATGGGGGCTACCGATGACAATCTTGACGAGATCGTAAGGCTCGACCCTCACTCAGTGTGCGGAGTGAAGATATTCCTGGGCTCTTCCACCGGCAATATGCTGCTGGATGACCCTGCCGCAATAGATCACCTCTTCCTTAAATCTCCGGTTCCGATTATGGCTCACTGTGAAGACAACGCCATTATCCAGGAGAATTTAAAAAAGGCTCAGGAGCAGTTCGGGGACGATATTCCGTTCACCAAGCATTCAGAGATCCGAAGCCGCGAGGCCTGCATCAAGTCCACCGACCTGGCCATAAAGCTAGCCCTGAAGAATAACACAAGACTGCATATAGCTCACATTTCCACTGCCGAGGAGGTTGAAATGCTCCGGGATGCACACGCCAAGTCAAGCAGAATTACAGGCGAGGCCTGTGTAGGATATCTCTATTTTGAAGAGAAAGACACCTCAAAATACGGCCCTCTGATTAAGTGCAACCCTTCCATCAAGTCTTTCTATGACAGGAAGGCTATCAGAAAAGGGGTGAGACAGGGCGTTATCTCCACGGTTTCTACCGACCACGCTCCGCATCTTCTCTCAGAGAAGAATTCTCCGTACCTTCAATCTCCGTCAGGCTCTCCGTACGTACAGTTCGGCTTTTTGATGATGCTTGAGCTGGTGCATAAGAGAGTGTTCAAGCTCTCGACCGTTGTGGACAGAATGTCCCATTCTCCGGCAAGATGCTTCAATATCGAGAAGAGAGGGTTTATAAAGCCCGGCTGTTATGCCGACCTTGTGGTCTTCGATATGAATCGCAAGAGCACTCCGGATATTGCCTACAAGTGCGGATGGAGCCCTCTTAAGTCCTTCAGCTCCACTATTCTGCATACTATGTCAAACGGCAGTTTCGTAGTGTTCAACGGTAAGCTGACAGGGGTTCGTTCAGCTAAAAAAGTACTTTTCACGTAGTTTTACCTGCTTTTTTTTTATCTTTGTCTGCGGATGATGACAAAGAGAAACATAAAAAGCGCTTTTCTTCTGGCTCTTTACCTGAGCTTTTTCGCTTCTGCCAATCTTAGTTATCACACCCACAGTTTTCTCGGTTTTACCTATTCTCACTCCCACTTCGGACACAGTGTAGATCACACTGCATCTCAGTTGTTGACCATAACAACGCTGTCTGCTCAGACATTTGCAGTCCAAGATGCTGTAGTATCTCCGAGAGTTATTCTTAATAAGGTTTGTGAATCGGTCAGTGAGTACAAAACCCCTGCGGTTTTTTCACTGATTTACGGTCCCGTCTCTTTGAGGGATCCTCCGGCAGTTGGTTAGTCATACTTTCTCTAACTAATCAACTTATTAATTTACAAACCAATACACATTAATGAAGAAACTTATTAATGCCATAGTTTGTGGTATCATTGTGTTGATGCCGCAAGTGCAGATCTATGGCCAGCAAAAAACAGATGCAAATGTCATAGGACACATAATTGACGCTAATTCAGGAGAGCATATCCCTTTTGCTTTCGTCTCTTTCCCGGATCTGAACATGGGTGCTCAGTCAGATGATTCGGGTCACTATATGGTTACAAACCTCCCTGAAGGAAGACATAAAGTAGTTGTCTCCTTTATGGGCTATAATAATTACACTACTTACGTCTCCGTTGAAAAAGGAAAGACCCTGGAAAAGAATTTCCAACTCGAACCTGATCAGGAAGTTCTTGAAGAAGTGGTGGTTACTGCAAACAGATATGAGACTAAAAAACGAGAGACAGGACAGATAGTAAATGTAGTGGCTCCTAAAATGTTTGCTACTACAATGGCTGTAAACCCTGCCGGCGTTCTCGATTTTCAGCCAGGCTCCAGAATAGAATACAACTGCTGTAACTGCGGAGTTCCTCAGCTTAGAATAAACGGCCTTGGCGGAGAGTATACTCAGGTACTGTTGGACAGCAGACCTATTTTCAGTTCCCTTTCAATGGTATACGGCCTCGAGCAGTTGCCGGCTGCAATGATTGAGAGAGTTGAGACGGTCCGCGGCGGCGGTTCCGCTCTATTCGGTTCTAATGCGATTGCAGGAACAGTTAACATTATAACCAAGGAGCCTACATCCACCCTGGTGCACCTGAGCAACCAGAGCGGTCTTGTAGGTAATCAAGGGGCGGATATAACAACATCATTGAACGCTTCTTTCGTGTCATATGACAGAAAGAGCGGTGCGTATGTATTCTCTATGATCAGGAACCGCGATGCATATGATTATGACGGAGACGGATTCTCTGAAATGCCACATTTAAAGAGTGAAACGGTGGGAATGCGGGCATATCACAAATTCTCCGATTATGCTAAACTTACTGCCGAATATCACCATATTCACGAATTCCGGAGAGGCGGAGATTCTTTGCATAAAGCTCCTCAGCTTGTAGAATTATGCGAGCAGCTCGAACACTATATAGACGGAGGCGGATTGAACTTCGATTATGAAATTGACAGCAACAACAGCTTCAATGCATTCACTTCCGCTCAGTACATCAACAGAGCCTCTTATTTCGGAACTAATTACAATCAAAATGCATTTGGAGACACTAAAGACATAACAGTGAATGCCGGTGTGCAGTACATTCACAGATTTGAGAAAATGCTGTTTATGCCGTCTGTCTTTACAACGGGAGTGGACTTTACGTGGAACAAGCTTCACGACAGGATGTTGGGATATAACAGAGATATTCTTCAAAATACTGCAGTAGGCGGTTTCTATGCTCAGAATGAGTGGAAGAACAAGCATTTCGGATTCCTCCTCGGATTCCGGCTGGACAAACACTCTCTTGTCGAAAAACCTATTCTTTCTCCGAGAGTGACATTAAGGTATGCTCCGAATGACAGTTGGACTTTCAGAGCAAGTTTTGCTCAGGGCTACCGCGCTCCGCAGACTTATGATGAAGATTTGCACGTAGGCGCTGTCGGAGGAGAGGTTTCTCTAATTCAACTTGCCGAGGGCTTGCGTGCTGAATTTTCCAATGCATTTACTTTCTCAGTAGATTATTGGAAGGTTGTCGGAAATTGGCAGTTCAATTTACTTGCGGAAGGCTTCTACACACATTTGAAAGATGTTTTCGCTTTGGTGGAAAACGGTCATGACGAGAAAGGTAATCTGTTGTTTACCAGAGTAAATGCCGACGGAGCTATCGTAGCGGGAACAAACATTGAAGGGAGAATTACTAACGGCCAGAAGTTTTCACTGCACGCCGGTTTGACCTATCAAAGAAGCCTTTATACTGCAGATTTCTCTTGGAGCGACCAATTGGCGCCACAGCGCAGAATGTTCAAGACACCTGATCTTTACGGATATTTCAACCTTGATTACACTCCGTTCCAAAGATTGAAATTTACCGTGAACGGTACATATACGGGATCAATGTTGGTACAGCATTGTGCCGGCTACATTGAGAAAGATACAGAGGTCGAAACACGTCCTTTCTGGGATATATCTCTCAGAGCGGCATATCCTTTCCATATCGGAAATTCAATCGCTTCAGAGTTCTTCGTCTCTTGCAAAAATATATTGAATCAGTTTCAGAATGATCCTGACAAAGGGATGACTAAGGACTCCGGGTACATTTACGGACCTGCAATGCCGAGGACCTTCTATTTAGGAATCAGTTTCGATTTCTAATTTATTCTCCTCCGACAGAGAGAGAGGAGACAAGCACGGTAGGCATACCGCAGGAAACAGGACACTGTTGCTCTTTGCCGCATATCCACGAAGAGTTGTCGATCTTCAAGTCATTGGCGACTTCAGTGATTCCGGCAAGAGCTTTAGGTCCGTTGCCTATTACATTTACATCCTTGATAGGATATGTCAGCCGGCCGTCCTCAATCATAAAGCCGCTTTTTACGAAGAATGTGAAATCGCCGGCGCCTATCTGTACCTGACCGTTTGAGAAGCAGTCTACATACACCCCTTTTTTAACGCTCCGTATGATGTCCTCTTTTGTGGCGTCTGAGTTCTCCATATAGGTGGCGCGCATCCTCGGGATAGGGTAGTAGCGGAACGACTCCCTGCGCCCGTTGCCGGTAGGCTGCACTCCGTAGTGCCGGGCGCTGATTCTGTCGTGAAGATAGCTGTTGAGAATGCCGTCCTTCACCATATATGTCTTCTGTCCCGGAACACCCTCGTCATCTACGTTAATGGCGCCTCTGTTATAAGGGACGGTGCCGTCGTCCACTACGCTGATTTTCTCGCTGCAAACCTTCTGTCCGAGTTTTCCGCTGAAGATCGAGATCCCTTTTCGGTTGAAGTCGGCCTCGAAAGTGTGCCCTATAGCTTCGTGGAGGAGGATTCCGGATCCTCCCGCTCCCATAACGACGGGCATCTGACCGCCTTTTATCTTTTTGGCCAGGAAAAGATTCTTTCCCCGGGAAATAACTTCGGAAGTCAGTTCATCGGCAAGAGAGTCGGTAAACATCTCGTAGCCGAGTCTGAAGCTGCGTGATGAAGATACCGATTCAAGCCGTTTCCCCTTCGAGAAAATGCAGCTCAGGACAAGGGATGACATGGGCCCCTCATCGTAAGCAGTCTCTCCTAAAGAATTGAAGAACAGGGTTTTATCGTAAGAAAATCTCGCCACTATCATAGTGTTGGAAGCCTCCCCGGAGGTTTTTTCATCCATCTTCATCAGGTATTCTACAACCCTGTCGCTCTCAATGACTGGCTCCTCTGAAGGATAATAGCTCCCGGCCTTTATTTCGGTGATATTTACCGGGCCTTTTGTCTCTGCCGGGCTGTCGGCAATGGCGGCGGCGACCAGGGCCGCGTTCTTCATCTTCTCATAATCTGTACTCTCGGAGTAGGCGTATCCTGTCTGCTCCCCTTTAATCACCCTTATTCCCACGCCGTAATCTACAGCGGCGCCGGCGGACTGCACTTTGTGCTCCTTGAGCATATAGCTTGTCATAGTGCTGTATTCGAAGAATATGTCAGCATATTCTCCGCCCTTGGAAAGTGCGGTCTCAACGAGGCGGGAAAGCATCTGCTGCGTCACGTTGAAATAATCAAGATAGTCCTTTAGCCTGAGCATTTATTTTGTCGAAGAGAAACTGATTTATGATTTTGGTTTTGAGCCCTTTACCTCCTTCCGCTATCACCTCGCTGGAAGGGTCGGAATTATCTACCAGAATCCAGCTGTCGCAGATCGGGATGTAGACGTTCACCAGATTGCGAAGACTGACACCATACCTTCTGAAGACTGTCTCCTGGGCAACCATATGGCCTCCGGAGGCAACCCTGCGGAGTACTCTCTCGAATGCGAGTTCCGGAGATCTGAGCCAGAAATAAATCAGGTGCACTTTCAGTCCGTTCGCCTGGGCCCTTCGGATGATATTGGCCAGCAGTTTTACAGCCAGAGTAGTCTCTATGGCGAAGTCTATGTCCTTGTCCAGCAGTTCAATGAGCCGCTCCATCATAAGGCGGCTTGCGTGAACGGCGGCGGCTTCGGGCTTCTCAGGGGAGAGCCTCGCGGCGATTTCATCGGCATTGATGTATTCCTGGATGTCGTACATAGAGGGCATGATTGTATATGAGGCTGTTGTTTTGCCTGCCCCGTTACACCCCGCTATTATGTACATAGTCGCCATAAAACTTATTCTTATACAAATTTAGCAAAAAGGAAATATTTCCTTAACTTTGGTAGAGTTAACCGAACAACTAATCTTCATATATGGACAGACGAAGCTTCATCAAAAAAACTGCAGCAGCAACTGCAGCTTTTACCATTCTGCCGAGACACGTGCTCGGCGGTAAAGGTTACATAGCTCCCAGCGACCAGCTTACCAGAGGCATCATAGGTGTCGGCGGTATGGGCGTGGGACACTATGACTACCCGGGAGCAAGGTTGACCGCTATCTGTGACGTGGACAGAAATCACCTTGCGGCGGGAGTGGAACTGGCTAAAACCAAAGGAATCGGCAGCGTGGCCGCCTATGAGAACTGGCTCGACCTGGTGCACGATCCTAACGTAGATGTGGTACACATTGCAACCCCTCCTCACTGGCACGCCCTGATGTCGATTGAGGCTGCCAAGGCAGGCAAGGACATCTGGTGTGAAAAACCTATGACACGTACCATAGGCGAGGGCAAAAGAGTAGTGGAGGCGGTCAAAAGATATAACAGAGTATTCCGTCTGAATACCTGGTTCAGGTTCAAGGATACATTCTACGGACTCGGGACTACTGTATTCCCTCTTAAGAAACTCGTACAGAGCGGATTGCTGGGATGGCCTCTTACTGTGACCATCTCCAAGCACACCGGTTTCGACTGGAAGTTCTACTGGGTGGGGAAGGAGAATCTGACCCCTGAGCCTGTTCCTTCAGAGCTGGATTACGATATGTGGCTGGGACCGGCTCCTTACAAGCCTTACAATCCTCACAGAGTTCACCAGACATTCCGCGGTTACTGGGATTATGACGGAGGCGGACTGTGCGATATGGGACAGCACTATATGGACCCTGTACAGTATTTCCTCGGCAAAGACGGCGAAAGCCCTGTCAAGGTCGAGGTGGACGCTCCGCTTCAGCACTACGATGCGGTAGGTACCTGGAGAGAGATCAAGTACACCTATGCAGACGGCTGCAAGATAGTTCTTTGGGGAGCTGACTACGGAGATCCTAACACCCCTTACATCAGCGGTCCTAACGGAAATGTGTACAACAATTTCGTGTGCGACATACCTGACTGGCAGAAGAAGCTTGCAGAATTCCCTGACCCTGTTCCGCAGCAGGTGGATTTCGAATCCTGCATCCGCACCCGTCAGAAGTTCGCCCTTAACGAGGTGAACGGTCACAGAAGCTGTTCTCTGGTGAATATGGGAGCCGTAGCTCTTCAGTTGAACAGAACTTTGCATTTCGATTCCGACAAAATGGAATTCATCAATGACGATGCCGCCAACAGACTGATCTATCAGCCTATGCGCGGTCCGTGGAAACTATAGGAGGGTGCGTTATGAAAAGTGTAAAAATCAAAGTTTTGCAATTGGCAGGCGCATTGCTCGTTACCATTTCCAACCCTGCTTATTCTCAGACAATAGTCACCAAAGAGACTCTGGCACAGCTGGCGGCTCAGAATGCCGAGGCTTACAATACTCTGGTTACGGAGCTTGTCGCTACCGGAGTGGACGGTCTCAATGAACTGCTGTCGATCGTAAAGAATAAAGAAGAGGGACACGTTGGCGCAGAATACGCCATCACTGCGATGATTGCCAAAATAAGCGATCCTTCTTCCGATGCTAAGCTCAGAGAGTCTTTCAAGGATATTCTCCTCAGCGAGGCCAGAAATGCTCCGGAAGGACAGTACAAAGAGTTTATGGTCAGAGAACTGATGGTTCTCGGTGAGAATTTCGGACAGAAGAATGCCACCGCTCCGGGTGATTCGGACTTTGACGTTCCGTTCATTCCTCCGACACTTAAGGATCTGGTAGCTGTCCTGAAGGATAAGTCAGCTACGCGTCAGGGGCGTTTCTATATGTTGGACAACACCCCTAAGACCAAAGAGTCTTCAGCCGTCGTGCTCAAGTGCCTGAGAGGTATGAAAGATGAAGATGCTATCATAGATCTGCTCTACTGGCTGGGAGAGAGCGGTATACAGGATAATGCAGAGACTGTCAAGCATTATGTCACAACCCGCCGTCCGCTCGGCATATGCAGCGAGGCAGCCCTGGCTTTAGTTAATCTGGCAAGACCTTCCGATATCCGCACCCTGGCAAATCTGTTCACTTCTTCAAATCCGGATTACGCGGACATAGCTCTCGCAAGCCTTAAGTCCTATCCGGGCAAAGTGACCGATGCAGCGGTAAGATTCTTCGGAAGATCCAACGACTATTCTAAAGCTAAAATTCTGGACCTTATCTCTCAGAGAAATGACAGCAACTACCTCGGTCTAGTCAAGCAGTGTATTGACAGTAAGGACGAGATTCTCCAGGATGCCGCTTACAGCGCTCTTGAGAATGTTGTCAGAAAGAACGACACTCCTTATCTGTACGACCTGCTGGAGAAATGTCCTCAGGACAAGCTCCCTCTGGTGCAGAAGGCTGTGGTGGCTTCTTTCAACTCGTTCGATACTGAGCAGATACATTCTGCGCTCATAGCAAGGAAAGACTTCGTAGGTAAGGACAAAGAGGCTTTGTACTGGCCGATGATTATCTCCACCGCTACGATGGACGAGGTGTTCGGTATCTGCGAGACAGCTCAGGATGCCGCTTTGCAGCAGCAGGCTTTCACCGCCTATGTCAACTCAGTGCGCGGCACAAAGGATCCGGGAGCTGCGAAGTTCCTCAAGTTCAGGGAAATTATGCCTCTGGCTAAGACTCCTGCTCAGAAGAAGTCGGTTCTCGACAACATAGCCAGAACAGACTGCTTCCCGGCAGTGATCTATGCAGGCGGTTTCCTGGACGATCCTGATGTTAAGCAGAATGCCGCCCAGGTTATCCGGAGAATAGCTACCGCTCACGTCGAGTTCAACAGCCCTGACGTAGTGGACCTTCTCAAGAAAGCCGCAGTGGTTATCACCGGTACCGATCCGGGATATGAAGTTACCTCAATCAACAAACACCTTGAGGATCTCCCTAAGGATACTCTGGGCTATGTCAAGCTGGAGCAGTTCCTTAAGGATAAGACCCTTGACAGAAACGGAGAGAGCTACGACATCTATCTGGATCTGAAGTTCACCGGCACAGGAGCTAAATGGAACAGCTTCCATGTTGTAAAACAGCCGGATCAGACCGTCCTGTTTATGAACGGAGCCCTGGTTGATGACAGCAATAAGGTTGACGGATATATCGAGATGATATTCGACGCCCTCGAAGCCAAACGGAAGGATGTCTCGCTCAGAGATGTCTATATCCGGTACGAAGGATAGAAAAAGCCGGCCTGAGTTACTCGGGCCGGCTTTTTAATATCTTGTAGACCAAAATTATTTCTTTTGATCTTTCTTACCGTATCTGCTGTAGAATTTATCAACACGACCTGCTGTGTCGACAAGTTTCATCTTACCTGTGAAGAATGGGTGAGAAGTGTTTGAAATCTCGACCTTAACTACAGGGTATTCAACGCCGTCAACCTCGATGGTCTCTTTAGTGTTGGCGCATGATCGTGTCAGGAAAATGTGGTCATTTGACATATCCTTGAAAGCAACAAGACGGTAACTTTCGGGATGTATTCCTTTTTTCATTTTGTATAGTAGTTTTTAGTTGTATTCTTTGCGGGGTGCAAATATAGTACATTTTTATTTTTGAACAAACAAATCTCTCATATTTAGTATATTTGTAGCAGTAAATCGATTCCAGTATGACATTAATCAAATCAGTTTCCGGCATCAGAGGTACGATAGGAGGTAAAGTATCAGATTCTCTGACCCCTATAGACATTGTCAATTTTATCTCTGCATATTCAGTAGTATTGAGAAAATTCAAACCGGAGGGAGCCCTCAAGGTGGTAGTGGGACACGATGCCCGTATCTCGGGACCGATGGTCGACCATATAGTGTGCGGCACCTTGCTCGCGTGCGGAGTTAACGTAGTCAATATCGGCCTCGCAACTACTCCTACCACGGAAATGGCCGTTATCTTCGAGAAGGCGGACGGAGGAGTGATTATTACAGCTTCTCACAATCCGATCCAGTGGAACGCGCTCAAACTGCTCAACAACACCGGAGACTTTCTCTCTGATGAAGAGGGCAAGGAGCTTGTCAGCCTTGCGGAATCGGGCAATTACAATTTCAAGGAAGTTCTCGAATTAGGTAAAATAGAGTATAAAGACTATACTGACAAGCATATAGAGGCGGTTTTGGAGAATCCTCTCGTGGATGTTCCCGCTATCAAAAAGGCCGGATTCAAAGTGGTGCTCGATCCTATCAATTCAGTGGGCGGAGTCATAATGCCTCGCCTGCTGGACAGACTCGGAGTAGAGTGCATTACAATCAACGGGGAGCCGAACGGCCATTTCGCGCATAATCCTGAGCCGCTGCCTTCAAATCTGGTGGATCTGAGCAGTACGGTCGTAAAGAATAAGGCCGATCTGGGTATCTCGGTGGATCCCGATGTGGACCGTCTTGCATTCATATGCGAGACCGGAGAGCCTTTCGGAGAGGAGTACACTATGGTGTCTGTATCCGACTACGTATTGAGCCACAAACCGGGCAATACGGCCACAAATATCTCTTCTACAAGGGCTTTGAAAGACGTTACCGAGAAGTACGGCGGTAAATCGTATATGTCCAAAGTGGGAGAGGCCAACGTCATAGCCAAGATGAGGGAGGTGAAGGCCGTAATAGGCGGAGAAGGTAACGGAGGCGTTATTTTCCCTGAACTGCATTACGGACGTGATGCTATCGTGGGCGTCGCTCTCTTCCTGAGCAATATGGCTCACAAGAAGCTTTCAGCTTCAGAGCTGAGGAAGACATACCCTGATTACTTTGTGTCCAAGAATAAGATCTCATTCCATGACGATGACGCCGCTAAGCGTATCTTCAAGGCGATATAGGAGAAGTACTCCGATGAGGATGTAAATACAATCGACGGCGGGAGGGTGGACTTCGAAGCCGAGAGAAAATGGGTGATGGTACGTAAATCCAACACTGA
>JAGDBY010000117.1 GCA_017958765.1 Bacteroidales bacterium
CGGGTACTTTTGCATATCAGGAGTTTATATCTCTTATAGACAATGTCTTCGGAGCGAAGAAGTTTGTCCCGAGAACGATTGATCTGTCCAAAGACTATGTGGCCAGCGGTGACAGTTACACCTCCATCACATACGACAGCAAAGACGATCCGACCAGAATGGTGAAGATCTACAATGAAGGGGTGCCTTCTATGGTGGCCGAAAAAGAGATCGTTATAGCCGACGCCGTCTACCGGATGGGCATCGTGAGCCCTAAACCTATAGGGCTTGTACTTGCGGACGGCAGGCTGGGCGTGGAGTTCGAGAGAATTGTAAACAAACGCTCCTATGCCCGCGCTATCTCTCAGGAACCAGAAAATATGGAGCGGTTCGTCACCACATTCGCTCAGTATTGCAAGAAAATCCATTCTACACCGTGCAGGACAGATATCTTCCCGTCAGTGGTAGATATTGTAAAGAATGATATCATAACCTCAGACCTGTTCGACGATGCTAAAAAGGAGATAATTCTCTCTTTCATTGACTCAGTACCGGAGGCTCATACCTGTCTTCACGGCGATATGCACGTGGGAAATCTCCTGATGGCCGGCGGTAAAAACTACTGGATCGATCTTGGAGACTTCGCATACGGTAATCCTCTCTTCGACCTTGGAATGGTGTACTTTACCTGCAAGGCCAACGTAGAGGAGGTGACAATGCACCTGTATCATGTCTCAAACGCGACGATGGCCAAGGCTTGGGAGGTGTTTGTCAGGGAGTATTTCGGCCCTGACGCAGATTTGGATGAGATTGACAGAAGAGTGGAGCCGTTCGCGGCCCTGAGAATGTTGCATCTGGGCAAAGCATTCAATATGATGCCCGAAATGTTGGAATTTATACGTAAAACACCATTTGATTATAAATTTTAAGAATACCAATTAACTAACCTAAACCATGAAAAACTATTTCTATGACATGATTCCTGCGGAGGAAATGGCTCAGTTGAAATATTTCCCCACAGTTCCGGAGTTTGTAACCTGGTTTGAAAAGAAATGGAGCAATCTTCCGGCCCTTTCAGATACTGTAAATACTTATTCTTATGCTCAGATGGGAGAGAGGCTCGCCCGCAGACGCGCTTATCTCAATTCTCTGGGACTGCAGAAGGGTGATAAGGTAGCTATCTGGGAGAAGACCAGCATAGATGCAATAGAAACTTTTCTTGCTGCAACGTCAGCCGGCTATGTAGGAATCCTGCTGCCTACTCAGCTGCCTGTACAGGCTGTGGTAGGATGCTGTATGAAGTTCGGTGTCAAGGTTTTGGCAGTCAGGGATGAGTTCGCTTCACAGCTGCCTCAGGTTCCTTGCAAGGTGATCTCTTCATCAGCTATGTCCGATGACAAAGCCCCTGTAGCAGTGGTTGACAAAGAAGATCCTGCAGCAATCTTCTTTACCGGCGGAACAACCGGCGCCCCTAAAGGTGCAATACTTCCTCACAGAGCTCTAATGCGCGGTTCATTCAACTCTATTTTCGCTCCGGGCCCTCAGCTTGGAATTCACAGAATGATCTGTCTGCTCCCGTTAAGCCACGTATTCGGCCTTATCTTCTCTACAATGAGAGCATTCTACGTAGGTGCCGAGTGGTTCAGCGCTGAGGATGTCAAAGCCACTTTGGGTAAGTTCCCGATGATCAAACCTACCTTGCTGATACTTGTTCCGGGTCTTTGCGACATTCTTTACGGATTGACCAAAATGTACGGAGTACAGTTCCTCGGCGGAGAGCTCAAGACCATCATATCAGGCGCAGCCAACGTCCCTCCGCGTCTTATCAAGGCTTTCGATGAGATCGGCGTCTCGCTTCTTGCAGGATACGGTATGACAGAGGGTGCAAACCTCACTTCAGGTAACGCAGATGTATTGACTCACCCGACTTCAGTAGGTAAGGTATATCCTGAGCAGGATATAAAGTTTGTCGACGGAGAGATCTGGATCAAGGGTGACAACCTGTTCCAGGGTTACTACGGTCAGCCTGAAGAGACTGCAAACGTGATGACCCCTGACGGATGGCTGAAGACCGGAGACCTGGGTCATATGGACGAAGACGGTTTCCTCTATATCACCGGCAGAATCAAGAATATTATAGTTCTGTCCAACGGCGAGAATATCAGCCCTGAGGTTATCGAGGAGCCATTCTATAAATGCGCAGCCCTTAAAGACTGCCTCGTAAGCGAGAAAGAGATCGACGGCAACAAAGTTATTGCAATCGAGATCTATCCTCAGATGCCTGCATTCGAAGGAAAACCTTGGGAAGAGGTAGAGGCATTCTTCAAGAAAGTGGTTGACGACGTAAACGCTACACTTCCTTCTACCCACAGAATCCAACATATCACCGTACGTAAAGAGGACTTCAAACGTACCGGAGCTATGAAAGTTGCACGTAATCAGAACTAAGAGATGACAAGGGAAGAAGTATTTGAAGGATTGAAAGAGATCCTTTCAATGGTTAAACCTAAGGCTGATCTCTCTAAAATCAGCGACAGTGACAATTTGATTACCGATCTGGCTATCGATTCTCTGTCAATGCTCCTTATGAGTCTGGCGATAGAGAATAAATTCGGAATTCAAATCGATGCAAAACAGCAGTTTCTAACCGTTAAAGATGTAGTGGATTATGTCGGTAACGCTTGTAACAGTAAAGAATAAAAAGCAGCTGAAAGAGTTCATCCGTTTCCCTCTTGACCTTTACAAAGGGAACGACTGCTGGGTGCCTGCCCTTGAAGGGGATGAATACGACACTTTCAATCCCAAAAAGAACGGCGCCTGGGAGTTCTCCACTGCAGAATGCTACCTGGCATACAAAGAGGGGAAGATTGTCGGCCGCGTGGCAGCTATAATCAACTTCAAAGCCAATGACCTCTGGCACGAAAAAGCGGTCCGTTTCGGATGGCTCGATTTTGTTGAGGATCAGGAGATTGTGAATGCCCTGATGGATGCCGTTGTGGCCTTCGGACACGCTCACGGATGCAATTCTATGAAGGGTCCTCTCGGTTTTACCGATATGGACAAAGAGGGACTCCTGGTGGACGGTTATGACAAGCTCTCTCCGTTTACCTGCCTCTACAACTATCCTTACTATGACATTCTCCTGAAGAATTACGGTCTGCAGAAAGAGGCCGACTGGATTCAGAAGAAGATCGAGATAGGACCGGAGCTCCCTAA
>JAGDBY010000118.1 GCA_017958765.1 Bacteroidales bacterium
CGCTCGGGAAATAAGCCTTCTTGCACCCTACAGTAGAGAATAGGGCAACAATCAAGAATATATGAAGAACCGTCCTTTTCATTATCAGATAAGCTTGAGAATTTTAAAGAGGAACTTCACGGCTCCCTGCTGGTGGCTGCCGTAATGATCGAAATCGTAATCGACATTGTCCAGATACTTGAACTGACGCTGCATCAGCTGAGAATTGACGAAAGGAACCGTCTCATCATCTTCTGAGTGGAACATAAGCAGCGGAGCCTCAGGATAATATGAGGTCGGGATACTGTTCTGCAGTAACTCTCTATAGAAACGGATTGTCTCCTCGTTGGTCTTGTTGAGAGCCCGGGCTGTGAGAATGTTGCTCAGGCTGTCGGAGCCGATGAGGGTACTCATCTGAGAAACAGTATATTTCTTGGAGTTCAGCCAGTCGTCATAGTGAGACAGGAGCGGCTCCTGGAAGAAGTAGTTCATATCCAGAGGCCTGTCCATTCCGATACTCATCCCCTGAACGATCATAGGGATGGCGCAAGGAATACCCGTAACATCCTTTGTTACAGCGTGATCGTATGTTCTTGCTATATTGTAAGGGCCGGCGCCGCAGTAATTCTGCTTGATCTTGAACTTCTGGCCGTAGTATTCTCTGTTCTCGATAAGTCTCTGGCAGTGAAGCGATGTCGCTCCTCCCTGAGAATAACCGAAGAGAATGACTTCGTCCGACTCAGGGACCAGTCCCCTCTTCTTAAGGAACGGGCGGGCTGCCAAGGCGAAGTCGAGGACGTTCTCGGCGCAGACAACTGCCTGAAGATATGGGTGTACCTTATCCACAGTAACTCCGAAGCCGATGTAATCGGCCATAACCACGGCATAACCTTTGGTGGCGAGCAGTCCTTCGAGGCTGAAACCCTGCTAAGGAGCCTCAGCATTGGAACCGATAGTCCAGTGCGATACCACTATGATATTCTTTATTCTGCCGTTCTTAGGATACACCACCTTGCCTGAGACTGTGATAGGATTGCCTCTCAGATCGTGGCTGGTATATGTACCCACCACCTGGTGCAGCTTATTGTATGTGAAGCAGGAGATAATCCCGGAAGCCACGCCGGCTATGTTCGTGAAGGTAGCCTTGGTTTCAGTTTTGGCGTAACTGAGCATATCCACCGTCTCCCAGAGAGAGAGGTCGTCTGCATTGCAGTCAGACTCCGAGATAACGGAGAAACTGCTCTCAATCATATCCAGCGACTCATCGTCAAAATTGACAATCTCCATCTTGTCGTGAGCGCAGGAGAGCAGAATTGATGCTGCCAGCAGCATTATTATGGAGAACCTCAGCTTCATAGTCTATATCCAACTGAAAAAGACAGCAACCTGCTGCCAATCATAAATATCTGCTGTGTACTTCGTAAAGCAAACAATCCTCCCAAGTCGAAAGCGCCGAAGAAATGGCCTTTCCCCACTGAAATGCCGTAGGCGGTAAGCCCAAATGCCGGAGAGCAGAGAGTCTTCCCGAGGAAGGTCTCCTCCGAACCGGTATTGACGGTCATACCTACACCGATACCGCTGTACATAGTCACCATCCCCTTTCTGAAGTAGGTGAAACGGACGTTCGGCAGGAAGGTGTAATTGCTGAAATGCTCTTTGCTAGCTTCGTTTTTCCAAGAAACATTCTCGAAATCTATGTTCATCCCTACGCTCAGCCATTTTGTGATAAAATAACTGTAATCTGCGAAGAAATGGCCGGAGTAGTGATATGACAGTCTGGTAGGTGACTCGTAGAATACAGCCTTCTCGAACATAGGGTCACCCCATCCGAGACGGAATTCGTGTCTGCTGAAATCCTGAGCGTAAGAGACCTCAACACTCAGCAATACAGCCAGTAAGCATATAATACGAGACACAGTCCTGTTCATAACCCACAAATTTATAAAAAAAATGTTAAATAAAGAACAGTGCTACACCTATGCAGGAAATGACTGCCCCCAGAATTCCTTTCAGGGTAATAGGGGTCTTGAAGAGCCAGTAAGACGGGAGAATGATGATAATCGGAGTAAGCGCCATCAGCGTGCTCGCTATTCCGGCAGCAGTGTACTGCACTGCCATAAGCGACAGCCCTACCCCTACGAACGGGCCGAAGATGACCGCTATCAGCATTGCGGTCATTCCCTTGCGGTCTTTCACGCTCGAGGTGAAACCGGCGAAATCCCTGCCGATAAGAATCGCAATGAAGAAGAATACGAAACCGGTGATGCATCTTATGAAGTTTGCGGCGAACGGGACTATATTCTCCATCTGGGCAAGAGCCGCAGCCG
>JAGDBY010000119.1 GCA_017958765.1 Bacteroidales bacterium
GAGAGATATGACCGGGTGATTACAGCCGAGCCTAAGCTGCTCAGTAGGAGTATGGGCAAGAGCTTCACCAACGCCCTTGCAGGCATTATGACAAAGGACGGTATGATAGATATAAAAGCCCCGATGGAGATTCCTGAGTGGCAGAATGACGCACGCCGGGAGATTACCCTTAACGACCTTCTCCAAATGCAGAGCGGCCTGGAATGGAACGAGGACTACGGCAACCGCTCGGACGTGAACCTGATGCTCCACAGAGAGAAGGATATGGGCCTGTACGCCCTTTCAAAGCCGTTGAAATACAAGCCGGGGACTCACTGGTACTACTCCAGCGGAAGCACCAACATCACTATGCGTTACCTCCGCGGCAAATTTACCTCCGACGCGGAATTTCTGGCATATATCCGCAGCAGGCTCTTCTCCCCTCTGGGGATCAGAAATGCTGTGTTTGAACCTGACGTCAACGGGACACCCGTAGGCTCTTCATATTTGTACGTTACAGCTATGGATTTCGCCCGTTTCGGGCAGATGTATCTGGATGACGGCTGCGTTGCTGGGGAGAGAATTCTCCCTGAAGGATGGGTAGAATACACAGCCACCCCGGCATCTGACAGCCAAGGTGGCTACGGGTCAGGATTCTGGCTTAACAGAAATGAAAAATGCCCGGACGCCCCTTCGGATATGTTCTCCTGCCAGGGTCATGACGGGCAGCAAATCTTCATTATCCCTTCAAAGGAGCTTGTCGTGGTGATCTTGGGTTATTCCCCTAAACCGGACCGTGTGATCGATTTCAACGCGCTCCTGAAGGATATTATAGCTACTGTTGAGGAACAATCTTGTTACTCAGATTAACAGAGAATCGGAGAGACTTGATCGTAGCCGGAGTCAGATCGACAGATGCCGTGTGACGTCCGCTGGTGAACTGGATGTTCAGGCGTTTGTTCTGAAGAAAACGCTTGACTACGGTTGCATTGGCAACGCTGTCTCCGTTCAGTCTTCCCATACCGTCAACCAGTTTGCACGGATAGTTGACAGTCGTGCATACATCGTGTTTGATCACATCCAGCTTCTTGTCAAGCGATTCGTATACACCGTCGATGGTATCTCCGAGGTAGATGCAGGTCTCGTCAATGTGATCGAGTGAAGAGCTTCCGATGTCGGAAACAATTGAAATAATGTTGAACGAACGGCCCAGGCTCAGAAAATAGCCTTCCGTGCCGTCTGCTCCTCTATATCTGAATACAGAATAAGTATTGGAATCATTCGTGTTATCCTGAGTAACCGATGCAAGTTCCTGTCTCATTCCTACAGGATAGTTATCCTGAGCATAGGCTACCAGAGCCAGAAAGGAGAATAATAATACGGTGTAAAAACGTTTCATATCGCAATATTGGAGTAATAGTTATATACATTTTATCCCTAAAGCAAAACTCGGGCCGAAAAATATATATGGCCGCAACAGTCATAACATATTTATGCTAATGTAACAATTATTTTTGAATTTGGATATCTTTGTTGTGTAATACAGAGAATTATGACTTCAAGTACATCCCGCAGTTCGCAGATAGTCAGAACCAGCGTCATCGGCATTGTCACCAACGTTTTGCTGGCCGCATTCAAAGCCGCAGTAGGTTTTATAGCAAACAGTATCGCCATCATAATGGACGCTGTGAACAACCTTAGCGACGCCCTCTCGAGCGTCATCACCATCATCGGCACCAAGCTCTCCCAGAAGCCTGCCGACCGCAAACACCCGTTCGGCCACGGCAGAATAGAGTATTTCAGCGCCATCATCATCGCGGTAATCGTCCTCTCGGCCGGTATCACCTCCCTGATAGAATCGATCAAGAAGCTCATTCACCCTACCGAGCCTAGCTACACCGCCGCTACGCTGATTGTAATCGTCGTAGCAATAGTTGTGAAGCTTCTCCTGGGAAGTTACGTCAAAAAGCAGGGAATCAAGCTTAAAAGCGATGCTCTCACCGCTTCGGGAGCAGACGCCCTGTTCGATGCCATAATCACCCTCTCCACTCTCGTATCTGCAGGTATTATGCTGCTGTGGAACGTCTCCCTCGACGGCATTCTGGGTATTTTGATCTCAATTATAATCATCAAGGCCGGTATCGAGATGCTGTCATCCCCTGTCGGGGAGCTTCTCGGCGCCCGCGTTTCCCCTGAACTTGTCAAACAGATCAAGGATGAGGTGATGTCATTCGACGGTGTTTACGGGGTTTACGACATAATTCTCCACAATTACGGCCCGAACCTTATGATAGGTTCTCTGCATATTAGCGTGAACGATACTGTGAACGCATATCAGATTCACGCCCTTTCAAGGGAGATTTCGGCGATAATGTATCAGAATCACGGCATCATTATGACCGTAGGAGTCTATGCCATTGCCACAGGCGACAACAGGCAGAGAGAGATCCAGTCCGTAGTGATGAAGACTATTGCAAACCACAAAGAGATCGAACACGCTCACGGATTCTTCTATTCGGAGAAGGACAACCTGGTATCGGTGGACATAGTGCCGGACATATCGGTGACTGACGAGGCCGGAGTCTGCAGCACCCTTCTCAAAGAGCTCCAGGAGCAGCTACCTGACAAGACCGTTCACATTGTAGTCGACCATAATTATAGTTAAAAAAGTTGTTTGTCTTTACTGTTCTTTTATGTAAATTTGTAAGAGAACATCTCAAACAGTTTTTTTCATTATGGCTGATAAACAATTGCTTCTAGGTGACGAAGCTCTTGCCTTGGGGGCCCTACACGCTGGGCTGACAGGAGTTTATGCCTATCCCGGCACCCCTTCCACCGAAATTACGGAGTATATTCAGAACAGTTCATTCGCCCGGGAGCGCAATGTCCATTCGGAGTGGTCTTGTAACGAAAAGACTGCTATGGAGGCAGCTCTCGGCGTTTCATATGCCGGTAAGCGTGCTCTCGTATGTATGAAGCATGTAGGTATGAATGTCTGTGCAGATGCCTTCATCGGCAGCGCTATGACAGGTGCAAACGGCGGCCTGGTTGTGGCAGCCTGTGATGACCCTTCGATGCACAGCTCTCAAAACGAGCAGGATTCCCGCTTTTACGGCCAGTTCGCAATGGTGCCAGTATTCGAACCGTCCTCGCAGCAGGAGACTTACGAAATGATACGCTACGCTTTTGATTTTTCAGAGCGTCATTCAATACCGGTCTTAATGCGATTGACCACCCGTATGGCCCATTCCCGCGCCGAAGTACAGAGCGGAGATCCCGTTGATCAAAACGAGCTGCACTTTCCTGAAAAAGAGAAACAGTGGGTTCTTCTCCCGGTCAATGCAAAGGTCCGCAACAACCAGTTAGTAGAAGATTACCTGCGTTTTGAGGAGGAAGCTGTCACCTCTAAGTTCAATGCACTCATCGACGGTCCGGATCACAGCCTCGGAATCATAGCCTGCGGAATCTCCTACAACTACCTGATGGAGAATTATGGAGACGGAAAATGTCCGTATCCTGTTCTGAAGGTCACACAGTACCCGTTCCCGCGTTCTCTTGCGCGCAAACTGGCCGAACAATGTAACACCATTCTGGTCATTGAAGAAGGTCAGCCGCTGGTGGAGGAGCGCCTTAACGGAGTCTTCGACTCTTCAATCACCGTCAGAGGCCGGCTTGACGGCACTCTTCCCCGCACAGGTGAGCTGACACCTGATTCTGTACGCCAGGCTCTCGGTATGAAACCTCTTCAGGGACACGCCCCGTCCGATGCCGTCGTCGCCCGTCCCCCGGCGCTCTGCCAAGGCTGCGGCCACCGCGACTTTTACACGGCCCTCAACGCAGTCATCAAGAATTACCCTACAGCCAGAGTTTTCAGTGATATCGGCTGTTATACACTTGGCTGGATGGCGCCTTTCCACGCTTTCCAGACTTGTGTCGAGATGGGAGCATCGCTCACTATGGCTCAGGGAGCAGCATACAGCGGTGTATGGCCTTCCGTTGCAGTGATCGGTGACAGCACCTTCACTCACAGCGGGATGACCGGGCTTCTGGACGCCGTTAACTCAGGTGCAGATATTACTCTGTGTATCAGCGACAATCTTACCACCGGAATGACAGGAGGTCAGGATTCCGCAGGCACAGGCAGGCTTGAGGCTATCTGCGAAGGAATAGGAGTCCCTCGTGAGCACATTCGTACAATAGTTCCTCTTCCTAAGAACTATCCTGATATGGAGAAAGTCATTAGAGAAGAGATTGAATACCACTGCGTCTCAGTAATCATCTGCCGCCGAGAATGCATTCAAACAGCTAAAAGGCACTCAAAGAAATGAAAAAAGATATGATACTTGCCGGCGTCGGAGGACAGGGTATCCTCTCGATTGCTACTGTTATAGGTTCGGCAGCATTGGAGCAGGGGCTGCATCTCAAACAGGCCGAAGTCCACGGAATGAGCCAGAGAGGAGGTGACGTTCAGTCA
>JAGDBY010000120.1 GCA_017958765.1 Bacteroidales bacterium
ACCTGTGAGAGGGTTGCCGCTGATAATACGGACACCGCTGGCGTCTTCGTTGATCTTCTCACCTACATACTCAGCAAAAGCGCTCATAGGCATACCCTGAATACCCTTCACATATGAAGGATTCACGGCTGCCGGGCCTGTAACGGCTACCAGACGGGTAACATCGTAAACACCTTCTTTCAGGCATTTTCCGATAGTGGCCAGGGAGAGGAGATCCACCGTCCACACAACTTCACCTTTATTGATAGGACTGATATGGTTGATCTGAACTCCGACGTTTCCTGCAGGATGAGGTCCGCAGAAAGTGTGCTGGATCACATTTGTAAGCTTGTGGAAATCACTTCCAAGGAATGTCTCGGCATTCAAGCTCAGGTGTACACCGCCGTTAGTCAGTTTAGCCAATGCATTGATCGCAACCTGGATGTATCCGACCTGATTTCCGAGGACGAAGTCCAAGTCGGCGGCAAGAGGCGCGGTCGCCATTGCTGAAATGAAAATTGATTTAGGAGCGGCCTCAGGATTTGCAACAATGCCGTAAGGGCGTTGCTGAATCATAGGCCAAAGACCTCTTTCAATAAGGGCTTGCTTGATCGTCGCAGCGTCAGCTGACTCTACCTTCAGAGGTTGGTGCTGGGCATATTCGCATTTGGCGTCGGCTTTAACTCTCACTCCGAGAAGTTTACGCTTGTCACCTCTTACGACAGCCTCAACAGTGCCGCTGCAAGGAGAACAAAAACTGATCTGCTGCCGTGCCTTATCAACAAAGAGAGGCTGACCGGCAAGAACGCGATCACCCTCTTTCACCACCAATTTAGGAACCAATCCTCTGAAGTCGGTAGGTTTGATAAAAACAACGTCAGGCAACACAGTTTTGGTGACTTCTTTAGCAGCTTCCCCCGCGATAGGAATGTTGAGCCCCTTCTTAATTCTAATGTGTTGTGACATTATAAAAATTATGTTAGTTATTAATTAAAAAATCACGGAAATAATTCCCACAAAGGTAGTAAATTTGTGCAATATGGCACAAGAAGAAAGGAATATTTTCCAGGGGTTGAATGAGGCTCAAAAAGCGGCTGTAGAGGCGCTTGAGGGGCCTACTTTGATTATTGCCGGGGCGGGAAGCGGGAAGACCCGTGTGCTTACTTGCAGGATTGCAAATCTGGTCGCTCACTCAGTAAGGCCGAGCCGCATTATGGCGCTCGCTTTTACCAAGAAGGCGGCCGGTGAAATGAAGGAGAGAATCGCAGCCCTTGTGGGGGAGGACAAGGCGAAATATATTGGGATGGGAACCTTCCATTCTGTGTTTGTCAGATTCCTCCGCCGATATGCCGATCTGCTGGGATATCCCGAGCAGTTCACCATCTATGACAAGCAGGATAGCCAGACCGCTGTAAAGCAGTGTATCAAAGAGCTCAATCTCGATGACAAGATCTATAAGCCCGGCGAAGTGGCCGCCCGCATCTCCAAGGCGAAGAACAATCTGGTGACGGCCGAAGCCTATATGAGGAGCAACGAGATAAGGCAGGAAGATCTCATGTCCAGAAAAGGGAATCTCTGCGATGTCTATACCCTTTACGCCAAGCGCTGCAAGATCTCAGGGGCGATGGATTTCGACGATATTCTGCTCAACACCAATATTCTTCTGAGAGACCATCCAGATGTGCTCAAAAGCATCCAGGATCAGTTCGACTATATTCTGGTGGATGAGTATCAGGATACGAATTATGCTCAGTATCTGATTCTTAAGAAGCTTTCGGCCACCAAGCGCAATATCTGCGTGGTGGGCGACGACTGCCAGAGTATCTACGGTTTCAGAGGGGCCAGAATAGAGAATATCCTCACGTTCCAGAAGGACTATCCGGAGGCCTCGATTTTCAGGCTGGAGAAGAATTACAGATCGACCGAGAATATAGTCAATGCCGCCAACAGCCTTATCGCCAAGAATGAAAGGAGGCTTAACAAACAGTGTTTCTCCGACGCCGGGCCGGGAGAGAAAATATCTGTGATAAACGCCTTTACCGAGGCGGAAGAGAGTTTTCTGGTCGCTTCGTCCATAGCGGACCGTATCTACAGGTCAAAAGCCGCCTACAAGGACTTCGCCATTCTATACAAGACTAATTCTCAGTCGAGAGCGATGGAGGAGGCCCTTAGGAAGAGGAATTTCCCGTACAGGATTCACGCCGGATTCTCATTCTATGACAGGGCTGAGGTGAAGGATATGCTCTCATACTTCAGATTGGTGATCAATCCTTTGGACAACGAAGCCTTCAGGCGTATAATCAACGTTCCCGCCAGAGGTATCGGTGCTACCACGGTCAGTCACCTTTCCGCTATTTCAGCGGCAGAGGGGATCTCTATGCTGGATGCTGTGCTTC
>JAGDBY010000121.1 GCA_017958765.1 Bacteroidales bacterium
AAGAACATCAGTCCTATATGGCTTTTCTTAAAGAATGAGACGAAGGTTATACCGAAATTTTTCCAGATAGTGGAGACGGTAATATCGGTCCTGGCTGTGTCAGAGGCCGGTTTAGGGAGAATGAAGAAGTGGTAGATTGCCAGAGCCAGAAATATGGCGGCCAGGAAATAGAAGCACAGGCTCCACGAGAGAGCTATGTTGCCGTTCAGGGATTTGAACAGCTTCCCCTGTTCCGCCAGGCCGGCTATCATCACGAGGACTCCCTGCCCGAAAATCGTCGCAATTCTGTAGAAGATGTTGCGGATTCCCACAAAGAAGCTCTGTTCTCCCTCCTCGAGGCCGTGCATATAGAAGCCGTCGGCTGCAATGTCGTGAGTGGCCGATGCAAATGCGAGGAGCCAGAAGAAGGCGAGGGTTATCTGGATAAAGTGGGTGGTCGGGATAAAAAAGGCAATCCCGGCAAAAGCGGCTGCAATCAGCGACTGCATCGCGTTAATCCACCATCTTTTGGTCTTGATAAGGTCTATGAACGGGCTCCACAGAGGCTTTATCACCCAAGGGAGGTAAAGCCAGGAGGTGTAGAGAGCTATATCGGTGTTGCTCAGTCCCAAGTTCTTGTACATAACTACCGCCACCGTCATAACGGCTACGTACGGCAGTCCCTCTGCAAAGTAGAGCGTCGGAATCCAGCTCCAGGCAGATCTCTTTTTAATCTCTGTCATATAATCGTTGAATTGTTACTCCTTTATAATAATGTTTCAGAATGGCGTCGTAAGAGTACCCTTTCTCTCCCATAACGGCTGCTCCTATCTGGCACAGTCCCACGCCGTGTCCCCAGCCTTTCCCCTTCAGCCTGAATCCGTCGAAGAGCTTTTCCACCTCAAAGGCGGAGCTGTTCAAGTGGCTCTTGCTCAGGGTTTTTCTTATCTCGAGCTCTTTCCCTATTATGCGGGTTCGCTTGGTGCCTACTATCTTCAGACGGTATATCCGGCCCGAAGCTCCCCTGTCAAGGGGGATCAAGTCAAGAATCGTTCCAAAGTCGGTCCCGGTACGCTTGGCAACCAGTTTTGAAATCTCGTCGGCGGTATAGGAGACCTCCCAGTCGAGGTAATCTGTGGTCTTCTGATCGAACGAAGGGAGCACCTTTTTGAGAACCTCCTCCGTGGCCTCGCCGCAGAAAGGATCTTTCACAGATTTGAGATAAGGTACGTCTATATTCTCCCAGCAGGCGGAGAATTCTTCAGTCTGTCCTCCGCAGCACTTTGAGAATCTGGCGTCGCACACTTTGCCGTCGTAGGTGATCACCTCGCCCCAGGTGCTTTCAACAGCCTTGCGGACCTCCGGGGTGAAGGCTTTGGTAATCCCCTGGTAGCGCTGGCAGTGGTCGTCCGCGCATACGTCGAAGTAGATGTGGTCTTCGCTTTCCTGCCATCTGACAAGTTCTTCCGGGGTGTCTTTCATCCCTTCTCCGCGGCCGGCCTCGATCTTTCGCTCCAGCTGCCGGATAACCCAGGACCGGGAGATGACGGCGTGGGCTTTGAGGAACTCGAAAGGGGCGGTGGCGCTCATCTCCGAAGAGATTACGCTTGTCAGGTAATCCTCTATGCCTATGATATTTACGGCTATCAGAATCCCTTTTTTGACGAACAGTTTCAAGGCTCCTTTGAAGCTCTGATTCTCATCCATCTGCCAGTGGAAGTCTATTCCGATTGTGACATCCTTCAGGGTGAAGAAACACTCCTTGTAAGTCGGCGTAAAGAGCAGCTCTTCGCTCAGATCGTGGCCGAAGCAATACTCTCCGGTGCACTGAATTCCCTTGCAGAGGTATTCTCCGGTAAAGATTACATCTATAGAATCGGCGCTTTTTATACCGACGTTTATAGTTCTCTCTTTTCTCATTGTCTGTTCATTGCTATTCGGGCCTGAAGCTCCCAGGTACGGATTCTGTCTTTATAGGTATTGTTCCTGTTGACGCTCTCCACGTCGAGGTTGGCGTCTGAATTTCCCTCCCATCTGCGGCAGTAATAGAGCACGTCGTAGATGCGCCCTATCTGATACTCTCTGCTCACGCGGAGTCCTACGGCATAGTCCTCACCGTACTTGGTGGTAGGGAAGTTGAGCTCCCTCAGAAGCGGAGTGTAGAATCCTCTCGGAGCTCCCAATCCGTTGATCCTGAGCGCATTGTTTCTGCCGTTCTCAGGAGTCCATTCTCTGTGGTCGATAACTCCCGGAGGAATGATTTTGCCGTCGAAGTCGGTGATGGCGTAAGTGCCCACTACCATAGCGCATTTCTGACTGCGGAATCCCTCCACGAACTTTTGAACTGTGTGGCTGTCGCTGTAGACGTCGTCGCTGTCGAGCTGGAGAGCGAAGCGACCGCACTTAGGGTGGTGGAGAGCGGCGTTCCAGTTACCGCCGATAGCGTGGTATGTTTTATCCTGGGCGATGTAGATGACTCGGTCAGGGTACTTGCTTACGAATTGTTTGATGATCTCCACAGTGCCGTCCTCGGAGTTGTCGTCGACCACTATCACATTGTATTTAAAGTCGGTCTGCTGGTTGACAGCGCTAGTAATGGCATCGGCTATGGTCCTGACTCTGTTCTTGCAAGGGATCACCACTGAAGCCTCGTACTCGAAGCCGCCGTCACTGTCGAAATCCACCTTCTTGAAAACTGGCTTGAGATAGCCTCCGATGCGTTTCAGATGCTCGGTGCAGGCCTTCTCCATCTCAATCTGAACCCCTCTGTTCTTAGGATCCACATAGTCGAACTGCTTCTCTCCGCTCTTCCGGCTGTCGGTTTCAACGTCGTAGTAGAGGAACTCGTTGATGTGTACGGGGAGCTTATTCTCCGTCATCTTGAGCCTCAGGTCGTAGAACCCGGCATAGGAGTAATCGGTCTTCATCCTCGCTGCCGCCTGCTTCAAAGCAGTGGTTTTCAGGAGAATCAGGCTGCCGAAGTCGAAGTCGTCCCTCAGAGATCCGATCTGGCAGTCGATGACCGGAGCGTTCAGAGTGACGCCGTCTTTTACGCTGAAGCGGTCGCTGTAAACGAAATCGCCGTCGGTGTCCAAGGCAATCTGTACCATTCTTTCTATACCGTACTTTACCAGCTGAAGCTGCTGCGGCTTATTATATAATAGGGTATAGTCTCCTTTGGAGCGGCTTGCCAGCGCCTTGATACCGGCTGTAGAGATTAATTCCGAAGGGGAAACTGAGTATACATTCTTCACCAGGGGACAGCCAAGCAGGTTTTCGGCCGTGGCTTTGTCCGATGTGGCTATAAAGCAATCTATGGTCATTATCTGTGGAGTTGTTATCTATACAAAGTTAATTAATAACTATATTTGTTACTGTATAACATCAACTATTTATTATGGAAAACGGTCAAACTAAAACTAAACTTCCGGAGAATGCTTACCGGGAATTGGGAGAAGGCGAAGTATATGAGCCGATAATGTCTCCTAAGAAGAAGTTCCCTGAGGCAAACGGCTGGTCAGTTACAATCGGAGTGTTGATGACAATCATATTCTCCGCCGCAGCCGCATATCTCGGATTGAAGGTGGGACAGGTATTCGAAGCGGCGATCCCTATCGCCATAATTGCAGTGGGTTTAAGCTCAGCCTGCAAGCGTAAGAACGCTTTGGGAGAGAATGTCATTATCCAGTCCATAGGAGCCTGCAGCGGCTCTATTGTGGCAGGAGCCATCTTCACCCTCCCTGCATTGTACATTCTGCAGGACAAGTATCCCGCTCTTACCGTTGATTTCGGAAAAGTATTCTTCAGCTCCCTGATGGGAGGTATTCTGGGCATTCTGTTCCTGGTGCCTTTCAGAAAATACTTTGTAAAGGATATGCACGGCAAATACCCGTTCCCTGAGGCCACCGCTACGACACAGGTGCTGGTCAGCGGAGAATCGGGGGGCAAAGATGCCAAAGTGCTCCTTTTCAGCGGTCTTATCGGAGGTTTGTATGACTTTATCATAAGTACTTTCGGATGGTGGAGCGAGACAATCACCACAAAGGTGCTCCCGCTCGGCCAGGCTATAGCAGACAAGGCCAAACTGGTCCTCAAACTGAACGTGGGGGCTGCAGTGGCCGGCCTGGGCTACATCATCGGGCTGAAGTACTCCTTTATTATATGCTGCGGCAGCTTCCTGGTGTGGCTGGTTATCCTCCCGCTGATGAATCTGATCTGGGGCGGGAGCGTACTGGATCTGATGGGCTCCGGAATCACCCAGACAGTCGGCGCAATGACCCCGGAGACAATCTTCACCACCTATGCGAGACATATCGGTATCGGAGGTATCGCTACCGCCGGCATCATCGGTATTATCAAGTCGGCAGGCATTATCAAGTCGGCCCTCGGTCTTGCCGTCAAGGAGATAAAAGGTAAGAAAGAAGCAGCTGACAAGGAGATTGAGCGCACTCAGAGAGACATCTCGATGAAGATTGTTGTAATCGGCGTTCTCCTCACCCTTCTGGTTACATTCCTGTTCTTCTACTTCGGAGTGG
>JAGDBY010000122.1 GCA_017958765.1 Bacteroidales bacterium
CAACGGCTGTCAGCTTATGGCTGAATTGGGACTCGTCTCTCCGGACGCTCCTCAAAAGGCTCCTAAGATGAAACACAACGATTCTCACAAGTTCGAGAGCTGCTTTGTAACTCTCAGAATTCCTGAGAACACCCCTGCTATAATGCTTCAGCCGCTCAAAGGGACTCAGCTTGGTATCTGGGTAGCCCACGGAGAGGGCAAATTCAGCTTCCCTGCTGACAAGGGCACTCCTACCGCTGTCAACTACCTGTACGACAAGTATCCGGGCAATCCGAACGGTTCGCCTGAAGGAATAGCCGGAGTATGCAGTCCCGACGGAAGACATCTGGCGATGATGCCTCACCCGGAGCGCTGCCTGCGTCCGTGGAACTGGCCTTACTATCCTCAGGAGCGCAGATTTGACGAGTCCACCCCTTGGCTGGACATGTTCATAGCCGCATACAACTGGATAGCTAAGATTTAGCTTTATCAGATTTCAAATTCGGGTTGAACAGATTCTTCTGATCAAAAGAGTCTGTCATATCGGCCTGCGCTATTACCAGAAGCTTATCCCCTTCGAAAAGCTCCAGCTGGCCGTTAGGAATCAGGTATTCTTCATTCCTCTTGACCATTATCACCAGAATGCCTTTAGGCAGTTTTGCATCCATCAGACGGTTGCCCGCCGCGAGCATCTCTTTTGTGAGGTCAAGGTCAAACAGCTCGCTGTCAATCTCTTCCGGAAGCTCAAGTCCGAAGTCGTTGCCGTTTTTAGGGAGCGTGCGGGTCATACGGAGCTTCTTGGCAACCCAAGGAATCGTAGTGCCCTGAATCAGCAGTGACAGCAGCGTTATGAAGAAAACTATGTTGAAGATAATGTCCGCCCCCGGAACTCCTCTGACTACCGGATATGTGGCAAAGATGATAGGTGTAGCGCCTCTCAGACCCACCCAGCAGATCAAAAGCCTTGCGTTGAAATAATCAGGCTTCTTGAAAGGGAGAAGGGTGAGCAGCACGCTGACAGGACGGCCTATGAAAATCAGGAAAACACCGATTGCAGTAGCCAGCAACGACACTTTTATCATACTGTGAGGGTTCACCAGCAATCCCAGGGCGAGGAACATTATAATCTGAAGGAACCAGGTAATGCCGTCGAGGAATTTAGCAGATTCCCTCTTTTTGACAATCCTGGAATTACCCGTGATCAGACCGGCCAGATATACAGCCAGGTAGCCGTTACCGTAGAGCAGCTCAGTGAAAGAGAATGTGAAGAATGCCAGGCAGACAAGCACTATCGGATACAGGGAGACATTGTCCAGCTTTATCTTGTTGACAATAAATACGATCGCCCTTCCACCAAGATAGCCGAACAGGATACCGATGACGAACTTGAGGATGAAGCTGACCAATATCATCCATGAGAACCCCACGTCCTTTGTCAGACAGATATCTATCAAAGTGATAGTTAGCATATACGCCATCGGGTCGTTACTTCCGCTCTCCAGCTCCAGCATAGGACGGGTATGCTTCCTGAGTCCTATTCTCTGCCCTCTCAGAATATTGAATACCGAAGCGGAATCGGTGGAAGACATCGTAGCTGCCAACAGCAGACTCAGAGGGTAAGAGACAGTGACATTGACCAGCTTTGCGGCGAAGAAGATAAAGGTACCGGTGATGAACGTGGTCAGGATGACTCCCACAGTGGACAGGGCAACTCCCTGTTTTACAACTGGTTTAATCTCGGAGATAACCGTGTCGTATCCGCCGTAGAACAGGATGATGGAGAGAGCCACCATTCCTATGAACTGCACCTTCTCGATACTGTCGAACTGGAATCCGATGCCGTCTGCTCCGAAGAGCATTCCCACTATCAGGAAAAGAAGCAGAGAAGGGACTCCGAAACGGCCGCCTGCTTTGCTTATCAGGATGCTGATAAACAGAATTATCGAGCCGAAAAGGAGGATGTTCTCTGTGGTAAAAATCATGGTATCAAAGGTAAAGACAATTGTTAAAGAATCAAAACTTTGTGAAGAAACAATTTTTGCTTAACTTTGTAGTTTATATAAGATGACAAAAGAAAATAGTATGAACAAAAGAGTTTATCGATTCGGCGGTAAAAATGCCGAAGGAGATGGCGAGATGAGAAACTTACTTGGAGGTAAGGGAGCCAATCTCGCTGAGATGTGTAAATTGGGAATGCCCGTCCCTGCTGGTTTTACAATCACCACTGAATGCTGTACTGAATATTTTAATCTTGGTGGTGCTTATCCTCTCGAGCTTGAGGCTGAAGTTGCCGACGCCCTTGCTGCTACAGAGAAGATAATGGGCAAAAAATTCGGAGACGAGAAAGATCCTCTGTTGGTATCTTGCCGTTCCGGTGCAAGAAGTTCAATGCCTGGTATGATGGAGACCGTGCTTAACATCGGTCTTTGCTCAAGCACAATTCCGGGACTTATTGCAAAAACAAACAATCCTCGTTTTGTATACGACGCTTACCGCCGCTTGATTATGATGTATTCTGACGTGGTAATGGAGAAAGCGGAAGGTATCGAGCCAGAAGACGGCAAAGGAATTCGCGTACAGCTGGACGAGATGATGTCAGAAGTTAAGAAAGCCAAAGGATATAAGAGCGACACCGACCTTACCGTAGAAGATCTTAAGGATCTCTGCGAGAAGTTCAAATTCAAAGTTAAAGAAGTGCTCGGTTCTCCTTTCCCTGATACTGCAAAAGAGCAGCTGTGGGGCGGTATCGGTGCCGTTTTCAAATCTTGGAACGGTAAAAGAGCTATCGCCTACCGCCGTATCGAAGGTATTCCTGACGATTGGGGTACTGCAGTAAACGTGCAGTCTATGGTATTCGGCAATATGGGCAACACATCCGCTACAGGAGTTGCTTTCAGCCGTAACCCTGCTACAGGTGACAACAAATTCTACGGAGAATGGCTTATCAATGCACAGGGTGAAGACGTTGTTGCAGGTATCCGCACACCTAACCCTCTCAACGAGGCTACAAAGAATGATCACAACAAGAATCTCGAGTCTCTTGAGGTCGCAATGCCTAAGGTTTACAAAGAGCTCGACGAAATTCAAAAGAAACTTGAGCTTCACTTCCACGATATGCAGGACATCGAGTTTACAATTCAGGAGGGCAAGCTTTGGATGCTTCAGTGCCGTATCGGCAAACGCACCGGCCTTGCAGCCTTGAATATGGCTCTCGATATGCTTAAAGAAGGTTTAATCGATGAGAAGACTGCTGTTTTAAGAGTAAGTCCTACACAGCTTCAGGAGCTTCTTCTCCCTGTCCTCGACCCTGAGGCTGAGAAGAAAGCCACCGTCATCGCAAAAGGTCTTCCTGCAGGTCCTGGCGGAGCTGTGGGCAAGATTGTCTTCACTTCAGAGGATGCAGTAAACGCTGCCAAGAAGGGTGAGAAAGTGATCCTTGTCCGTGAAGAGACAAACCCTGAGGACGTTGAAGGTATGCGCGCCGCCGTCGGTCTCCTTACAGCCCGCGGAGGTATGACCTCACACGCAGCCCTCGTGGCACGCGGCTGGTGTAAGTGCTGTATCGTAGGCTGCGACGCTCTCCATATTTCAAACGAGAAAGGTGTCAGAACTCTTACAATTGACGGTAAGAGCTACAAAGAGGGCACCGTATTCTCTCTGAACGGTACCAAAGGTGTAGTTTACGCAAAAGCTATCCATCCTATAGATGCATCTGAGAACAAGAGATTCATCCAGTTCATGAAGCTCGTCGACAAGTACCGCAAGCTCGGCGTCCGTACAAATGCCGACAACCCTAACGATGCTCAGCAGGCTATCAACTTCGGAGCTGAAGGTATCGGACTGTTCCGTATCGAGCATATGTTCTACGGTGAGAATTCAGAGGAGCCTCTTGCTAAGCTCCGCAAAGTGATCCACACTGCTGAGAAGAACGAGAGAACACTGGCTATCAACGAGTTGGAGCCATACGTCAAGGATTCTGCCAAGAGAACTATGAAGGTTATGAACGGCAAGCCTGTTACCTTCCGTCTTCTCGACCCGCCTCTCCACGAGTTCGTTCCTCAGACAAGAGACAAACAGGAAGAGCTTGCTAAAGAGCTTGGCATCAGTGTAGAAGAAGTTAAGAAGCGCGGAGCCGCTCTTCACGAGGTCAACCCTATGATGGGACACCGCGGAGTACGTCTCGGTATCTCATACCCTACCCTGAGCCAGATGCAGTTCAGAGCTATCTTTGAGGCTGCCGGAGAATTGATCACCGAAGGTTTCGACCCTCGTCCTGAGATTATGATTCCTGTAACCATCTCAGTCAACGAGCTGAACTTCCAGAAGAGAATCTGCGACCGCGTTCACAAAGAGGTTGAATTCAAGTACGACACTGACATTCCGTTCCTGTTCGGTACTATGATCGAGATCCCTCGCGCAGCTATTCTGGCCGACAGAATGGCCCGCACGGCACAGTTCTTCTCATTCGGTACCAACGACCTGACTCAGATGACTTAC
>JAGDBY010000123.1 GCA_017958765.1 Bacteroidales bacterium
TATAGCAATTCTCTACAGCAAGTCGGTGATAGACACTGATACCGTCAAGAGAATCGAAAACTGGCTGAAAGTAAGGCTGGATGCCAAGAATGTAATGGTACTTCCTAGAATAGAATAGACATAATGGTGATGTCGTCATTCTGCTCGTTACCGGCTGTGAATGACCTGACATCCTTCAGAAGATCGTCTATGAACTCCTTGGACGGAGTGTTGACAGGCTCTTTGCTGCAGAAAGCGAGGAGCCTTTCTTCTCCGTACAGCTCCTTGGAAATATTCTCCGCCTCGGTGACACCGTCGGTGTAGATCAGAAGGCGGGAGCCTTTGCTAAGGCTGAGAGTCTCCTTGACGTAGTCGAAGCCGCCGAAGATACCTACGGCCATATTAGGCTTGGCTTTCAGAAGGGTGGCGTTGCCGTTAGGGTCAATTATCACTACAGGGTTGTGACCGCCGTTGCAGTAGGTCATCTCGAGGGTTTTGAGATTGACGCTTCCGGTGAACATTGTCACGAACATATTGGACTGGTTGCCCCTTGAGATGGAGTTGTTGATCAGGGTCATAGCTTTGTCCAAATCGTAGTTCATATTGATAATGAGACGGTAGATAGCTCTCGTGATGGCCATATACAGAGCTGCAGGGACTCCCTTGCCGGATACGTCTCCGATAGTGAAGAAGAGGGAGTCGTCCTTGCGCATGAAGTCGTACAGGTCTCCTCCGACCACTTTGGCAGGGTTCAGCATCGCGTACAGGTCGTATTCTTTCTCCTCAGGGAACTCATTAGGCACCATCTGCTTCTGGATGGCGCTTGCGATGTACAGCTCGCTCTCGTATTTCTCCTTAGAGGCGGTGGTGGTCTTCAGCTCCTTGATATATGCGTTGACAGAGGTGAGCATATACTGCAGGGCGTCGTGAAGCTGCTTGATCTCGTCGTTGGTGGTAACCTCAGGGATCTCAGCATTGAAGTTGCCTTTGGCGATATTGAGGGCCGTAAATGCAAACTCGGTGATCGGCTGAGTGTTACGGCGGATAATCTTCCTGGTGATGTAGAACAGGATGAGCATACTGAGAACGGCGATAAGCACAATCATGTTCGCAGTGTTCACCAGAGGCTCCAGAATCTCTTTATTCGGGCAGAACAGCGCTACGGACCATCCGTTGGTCAAAGCGCCGTAAACGGCCAGATAAGTGATCTTCTTCTCCATTCTGAGTGTGGACATACCCGAGCGGTGATTGACCATATCGAGTCCTATATTGTAGAGAGCCTTGCTGTCCAGCTGTTTCGCGCGGGTGAAAACCGTCTGATTCAGCACAAAATTAGGATCGGGGTGGCTGATGTATGAGCCGGCGCGTCCCACGAGAACCGTGTAAGAATCATCGTAAGGACGGATTGTCTCGATGATGTCGGTAAGCTGCATCAGCGATATGTCGGCGGTCAGAACTGCGAAGACCTCGTTGGTGCTGTCATCCCACAGAGGAATAGAGTAGGTGGTAATCATCTGGTTGCTGCCTCCATCATCGAAGTAAGGCTCGCACCATATATTCTGTTTCAGAAGAAGCGGCAGCTGATACCACTCCATAGTGAAATAGTCGTAGTCGTTGCCTCCCAGCTGGAATGACTGCAGATCGCCGGTCTCCTGATCGATGCAGGAATAAGGGGCGTAATACTCTCCCTTGTCAGGGAAATAGTTAGGCTCGAAAGCGATGGTGCTGCCTATAATACGCTCATTCTGAGAGACAAACTGCTCGGTGATATGGAACAGATAGTCTGGGTCGTCCATATGCTCCTTCGCTACCCAGATCATATTTTCGGCGGCGGTCTCGGCGTCGGAGAGAATACCCTCTATATCGGTGATAACTTTCTGGAGAAGGTTCTGGGCATTCTGCTGGGCTGTTTTTTTGATGGAATTGCCGGTCACAATGGCAATGGCCGCGATACATCCTAAGAACAGAAGGAGCGTTGCGTTCAGAAGACGCAGGCTCATACGGTCTGATATGGAGCGCGCTTTTTTCATTGCTTTATGAACTCGTTGTAATCTATGTCACCCATAATGAGGCCGGCAGACTTGCATTTGAACAGTATTTCGTCGAACAGTTCTTTGCTAACGGGAGCAAAACTCCTCTGTCCGGTCTTCGAATCGAGCTGAAGTTTGAGAATCTCATCGAGCATCTCTCTCTGGAGCACCTCGTTGGTGGCGATATTAGCCTCTACGGTATATTTCTCCACAATCTTGAGAGTTTCCTCTTTATGGGCCGCAGCGTACTCCCAGCCACGTTTTGAGGCTTCCGCGAACTTTCTGACAAGCTCCTGATTCTGGTTGTAGAAATCTGCGGTAGTGTAAAGTCCGTCTTCAGGATAGTTGTATCCTATCTCGGAGAATTTGAGGACATTCTCTTCAGGAACGTTTCCTACAGAGTAGTAAAGCTGTTTGAACTCATTGTAAGAGGTAACCAGGGTAGCGTCGATAGCGCCCGCCACGAACAGGTTGATGCCGAACAGGAACGGAATCGTCTGATAATAGACGTCGGTCTCGTCTGCGGCTATGATGGCGGTCTCGGTGAAACCGGTCTTCCACATACCCACCTTTTTCCCTTCAAGAGTGTTGAAATTAGGAAGAGGGTCGTGGCCTACGCAGAGAATACTGCTGTTCTGAGAGGTCTGCAGGACGTTTACAATATCAAAACCTCCGTCCTTGTTGACCATAGCTTGCAACAAATGGAGGGAGGTCATGTTGATTTCGCCTGAGCGAAGATAGGATGCTGAATTCTTTCTGGAGTTGTGGCCGATGTGCCTGATCTCTACGTCGATGCCTGCATCTTTATAGAAACCCTTCTCAAAAGCCACGTAGTAGCCCGCAAACTGAGCCTGAGGAGTCCAGTGGGGCATAAATACTATTTTATTCTCCTGAGCCCGGGAAAAGGCGCTAAAGAGCAAAACAGAGAGTATGGTCAGAAATAATCTTCGCATCCGGTATCAAACTGAACAAATTTATAAAAGATTTTGACTTCTTTTAATAAATTCATTCAATTCTTTACCCTTAAGCATACCGTTTGCAAGGAGGGCGAGGTCCGTAACTTGCTTAAGCAAAGTGTTATCGGCGCTGAATCCCTGCTCGGAATCTTTGATCTTTCGGATGATCGGATTCTCGGCATTGACGGTGATATTGTAAGAATCGGGCATCTCGCCGTAGAAATTCATACCGCCGCTGACGGCCGCCATCTCACGGTATCTTCTCATAAACTCGCTCTGTGTGATGACGATAGGTTCGCCAGTCGCACCGAGGTTCTCCATCGATACGGTGTATTTATTCTCCTTAGGAAGCATAGATTCGAATACCTCAGTGAGGTGTTTCTTCTCATCCTCGCTCATTTCGACCTTGCTCAGTTCCTCTTTCTCAATCAGTTTCTCGAGCACGTCGGCATCGACCCTTGCGAAGACTGAATTCTCTATCTTCTGCTCCAGAAGGCCTACGAAGTGAGAATCGAGAGGGCAGTCCATAATCAGCACGTCATAGCCTCTGTTCTTTGCAGCCTCGATGTACTGATACTGGCCTACAGGGTCTGAAGAGTAGAGATATACCACCTTCTTGTCCTTGTTGGTCTGGTTAGCCTCGATGGCCTTGCGGTAGTCAGGATAACTGAAATATTGGCCGTCGGTATTCTTGAAGAGTGAGAAGTTCATAGCCTTTTCGCAGAATTTCTCATCGGTAAGCATACCGTATTCTATAAAGATCTTCAGATTGTCCCACTTGTTCTGGAACTCTTCCTTAGAATCCTTGGAGATCTCCTCCAGCTTGTCAGCAACTTTCTTTGAGATGTAAGTGCTTATCTTCTTGACGTTTGCGTCGCTTTGAAGATAGCTTCTGGATACGTTCAGAGGGATATCCGGAGAATCGATGACTCCGTGAAGAAGGGTCATGTATTCAGGGACGATATTCTCTACATAATCTGTAACGTACATCTGGTTGCAGAAGAGCTGAATCTTGTGTCTGCTCAGCTCTATCTTATCCTTGATCTTAGGGAAATAGAGGATACCCGTCAGGTTGAAAGGATAGTCCACGTTCAGGTGAATGTGGAACAAAGGGTCGTCAGCCAGAGGGTAGAGCTCTTTGTAGAACTTCAGGTAGTCCTCCTCGGTAAGCTCGGTAGGCTTCGTGGTCCAGATTGGCTCGCAGTTATTGATAATGTGGTCTTTGTCGGTGTCAACATATTTGCCGTCCTTCCACTCTTTCTCCTTGCCGAATACGATAGGAACCGGCATAAACTTGCAGTATTTGCCCAGAAGCGACTCTATCTTGTAGCTGTCGGCATATTCAGCGCTCTCATCGTCAAGATAGAGGGTGATGGTGGTTCCTCTGTGGTCTCTCTTGCCTTCGGACATTTTGTACTCAGGGTTGCCTTCGCATTCCCATTTGACGGCTACGGCCCCTTCCTGCCAAGAGAGAGAGTCGATTACAACCTTCTTGGATACCATAAATGCAGAATAGAATCCCAGACCGAA
>JAGDBY010000124.1 GCA_017958765.1 Bacteroidales bacterium
CAAATCTTTGAAACAGAGGGTAACATCGTGGCGATGACTCACATCGGCGGTTACCCGGGTCATTATGACTACACAGCCCGAAAAATGATCGAACGCTACCGGCCTCACATATTTGTGTGCGGTCACAGTCACATTTTAAAAATAATCAACGATCCCAAGTATCAGATGCTCACCATAAATCCGGGAGCTTGCGGCCATCAGGGCTTTCACATTGTCCAGACAGCCGTCAGATTCCATATAGACAACGGGGAGATTCACGATATGGAAGTGGGAGAATGGAAAAGATATTAAACAAAACAAAAACATAATAATCAGACTATGAAAAAATTAGTACTTATCTCTCTTGCCCTTGTCGCTTTCGTATTTGCGACAAACGCACAGACTCCTAACTATGCGCTCGCTGAGAGGTTCTCTGAGACCAACATTGCCAATATGGTCTTCAGCACAACCGTCACTCCGGGCTGGTACAAGAATTCCGATAAATTCTGGTATTCCTACAAAACAACCAAAGGGACTCAATATTACATTGTTGACCCTGTCGCTAAGACAAAGACCCCTATCTTCAATATGACAAGGCTCGCAATGCAGCTTACCGAGCTGATACACGATCCTTTCGATGCCGAGCATATTCCTATTCAGGGCTTCAGAATGACTTCTGACAACATTTTCACCTTCAGCATTCCGAGCACGGTTAAAGTTAACGGCAGAGCAAAGACTTTCCGCTTTGAATATGACTTCACTTCAGGAACACTTACAGACATCACCGACAGGAAAGACCCTGTCAGACTCCCTTCTTGGGCCAACCTGTCACCTGATAAGACAAAAGCCGTATTCGCCAAGGGATACAACCTGTACTGGATGAGCTATGAGGATGTTGAGAAACTTATGGCCAACCCTAACGACAAGAGCGTGGTTGAGCACCAACTGACCGAGGACGGTATCAAGGATTTCGGATACGGCGGAAGAGGTGATACAAACACCCGCTCCGGAGCAAACGGAGTATGGAGCCCAGACGGAAAATACTTCGTCACAACTATTTCCGACCAGAGAATGATCAAGGATATCTGGGTAATCCACAGCACGGCTATGCCTCGTCCTACCCTTGAGACTTACAAGTATCAGCTGCCGGGTGAGCCGAGCCCTCAGGTATATATGTACTGCTTCGATATGACTACAGGTCAGCGCAGAGCTGTCGATATCGCTGCATACAAAGACCAATCCGTAGGTATGCTCAGTAAACCTCGTAAGAATGCGGACGCTTTCAACGAGATTAACTTCCGAACTTGGGTGGGAGACAACACTACATTCTATATCAGACGTACAAGCCGCGACTTCAAGAGAGTTGACATATGCAAGGTAAATGTCAATGACCTCAAGGCTGTTAACGTCATCGAAGAACGCCTCAACACCTATGTTGATTCAGGCAGCTGGCAGCTTCTCGACAACGGCACTGAAATGCTTCAGTGGTCTGAGCGCAACGGCTGGGCTAATATCTATCTGTACGGCACCGACGGCACTCTCAAGAAGAATATCAACGATGCTGACTACCACGTAAACAGCATTCTCTCAGTTGACCAGAAGAACAGAGTTCTCTACTTCTCGGCTACCGGAGTTGACAAAGAGGAGAATCCTTACTACGCTCACATCTACAGGATTCCTTTCACCGGAGGCGCTCCTAAGAGACTTGACGAGGCCAACCATCACTCAAGCGCAGTAAGCTTCAGCGATGACGGAAAATACTTCGTGAACAACTATTCGAGAGTGGACTGCACCCCTAAATCAACTTTGTACGACAACAACGGTAACAAGGTGATGGATCTGGAAGAGGCTGACCTATCACTGCTCTTCGCAGCAGGATATCAGTTCCCTGAGCAGTTCAAAGTTAAGGCAGCTGACGGCGTTACAGACCTTTGGGGTGTAATGTACAAACCTTTCGACTTCGATTCTACTATGGTATATCCTATTCTCGACTACGTATATCCGGGACCTCAGCAAGAGGGTAACCAGATTGCTTGGAGTATGGAGAAGGCTCACCGCCTGGACCGCCTTGCTCAGGTAGGTTTCATCGTCGTTACGGTAGGTCACCGCGGAGGTCACCCTAACCGCTCTAAATGGTATCACAACTACGGTTACGGCAATCTGCGTGACTACGGTCTGGAGGATCAGAAATACGCTATCCAACAACTTGCCGCAAGACACAGCTTCATCGATATCGACCGCGTAGGTATTCACGGACACTCAGGCGGAGGATTTATGTCAACAGCCGCTATGCTCGTATATCCTGACTTCTTCAAAGTTGCGGTATCCTGCGCCGGTAACCACGACAACAGTATCTACAACCGCGCTTGGAGCGAGAGACACCACGGTGTGGACGAGATTATCACTCCTGAAGGTGACACTACATTCCACTACAGCATCGACGTTAACCAGGAGCTGGCCAAGAATCTGAAAGGTCACATTCTCTTCGTTTACGGCGAGGTGGACAACAATGTACACCCAAGCAACACTCTCCGTGTGATCGACGCCCTCATCAAGGCTAACAAACGCTTCGATATGCTGGTTCTCCCTGAGAGACAGCACCACTTCGACGGTATGATAGACTACTTCTTCTGGAAGATGGCCGACTACTACAGCGAGTGGCTGCTCGGTTCTTCCAATAGAGCGGAGGTGGATATCAAGGAGCTGAATAACAGCGGAAGCAAATAGTTCTCCGCTACAGAATAGAAAAGGCTTGCAGCGATGCAGGCCTTTATTTTATTTAGAATTTTAACAGTCGGCTCTCAGGGGAAGTCACCTCTATTGTCACCCTTAAGGTATCTTCAGGGAGCAATTCCTCTATCTTCTCCGGCCATTCTATAAGACACAGGTGACCGCTGTAGAGATATTCGTCAAGTCCGATGTCCTGCGCCTCGCTCAGGCGGTTGATACGGTAGAAATCGAAGTGATACACCGGCAGGCCCTGCGCCGTCCTGTACTCGTTGATGATGGTGAATGTAGGACTGCACACAATATCCTCGACACCCAGAACGTCACACAGCGCGGTGATGAAGGTGGTCTTACCCGCCCCCAGATTACCGTAGAATGCCACCACCCTGTTCTCTGCCAGCTGCTCCAGGAAAGAAGCGGCCGCGGCGTGTATCTCACTTAGAGAATTGATCTTTATCTCTGCCATCAGCGATTGCTTTAACGGGTACAAATATAAAAAAACGTCCTGAAAGTCGAGACCTTCAGGACGCTGTGACTTGAAAGGATTGCGCTTATTGCAATTTAACCTTCAGACTTGAGCTTCCGCCCATCTTAGAATCAAGATTGATAGTCAGAGTGGTGTTGCCCGGATTGTTTGAAGTGACAGTGTAGCGGTAAGTTGTCACACTGTTACCTCTTGTTCTGAATTCAGCCCTGCTTCCTACACTGATAGCAGACTTGGAAATACCGCCTGCATAACTTGTAGTAGTAGCAGCCATCGATGATGATGCAGGCTCAATCAGAGTACCGCCGGTTACAGAAACGGTCAATACGTCAGGAGTATTCTGCTTCATCATAATAGCACGGTCGCTGGCTGTAGGGAATATCTTGTCATTTACAACATCGATATCCACCTGATAAACGCCGTTAGCCACTTTGTTGACTACAGGATTCTTCAGTTCGAGCTTCGGAAGTTCGCGGAGCATGTTGAATACAAGACGGCTCTGACGGTATGCCTCATCCTCGATGTAACGTGGAGGAGGGGTACGTCCGATGTGTTTCTTGTATGTTCCGCCGATCATAATCTTACCGAACTGAGGGTGGTCAAACTCGTGAGGTTTAACCCAAGCGTCTTCTCCGAGGTCATTCTTCACCCAGCGGATGTATTCGTCAGTTGTGACACGGTTGTCACCGTCTGTATCTGCATAAGGAGAGTTACCGTCGTAAAGCTCGATCAATACAGAATAAACGCCCTTGAGATAGTACATGCTTGAAGGAGTCTCACCGTACTCGTTTGCAGGAATCTGGTGGTAATCTTTCAATGTATAGAGAGCGTTGGTGACGAATTTGGCCATAACGTCAGCATCGTGCTGGTAAGCTGCATCCACGTCGTAAGGGCGCTGGAAGGTAAACTTGTCAGAAACTACAGGAGCTGCAGGATAACGGGTATTGGCTACTCTCTGAACAGCTGCTGCAGGCGGATATTGGAACATAACCTCGCGACCTACGTTGTGGTAGTTGAAATCTACAAGGATGTTCTTGCGAGGGTAAACGAAGTTCCACATATTGCGTACTACAGGCTCTGAAAGAGGGTAAGTCTTACCCATGCTCTTACGGAAGTCGAACGGGAACAGACGGTTAGGGTCGATACCGCCCAGGTCGTCGTCAGCCATTCTGCCGTCTCCGTCGTTGTCATATCCCTCAGATCCCAATGAACGGTAGCGTTTGCCTTCCCATACAGTTCCTGCAGGGATTGTGACGAAACGGAAACCGTCATCGCTGATACGGTAGTTTCCTGAAGGGTCTTCAATGTACATTGTTGACAATTCGCCGTCGCCGTCAACATCCTCTGTCATATCCTCGTCGAACAGACCGTCTTTATCGTCGTCGACCGGACGGAACGGCTCACGAGGGTTGTTCTCGGAGTTAGGGAAACGGAGATAACTGTCGTTAGCGTCAACATTGAACATAGGGAGAATGTAAAGAGTGGTACGGTTTACAGTCTCATATACGTCAGGGTCATATTTGTAACGGGTGAGCACATACCAAGCAAGGTACAGCGCATCCATTGAACCGTTGACCTCATTACCGTGAATAGCGCCGTCAACCCAGATAGCTGGCTTGTCAGTATCCTTTCCGGTCTTGAAGTTTGTGATTGTAAGCACCCATTGATCACGGCCCATACGGCTCTTACCGATACTTTCGATCTTGCAGATGTCAGAATACTGTTTTGCAAGTTTATGCATTATGTCGGCAATCTGATCATAAGTGTAATACTGTTTCCAGTTGATAACGAAGTCGTTCTCACCGTGTGCATCGCCGAAGGCAACTTTGTTAGGCTGTGCAGTTGCAGGCAAACAGATAAGCAAAAGGGTTACAGCAAGTAATAAATATTTTTTCATAGTTGTGTCCTCCTTTTAGTATTTAACATTTTGCACTACAGTGCCACCTTTAAGTGAAGAAGCGACAATCTTAAGAGGCTCGTTGCCTTCTACTGCAACTGTCCACTTAACAGTACTTTTGTTGTTTCCTGAGAATCCCGGGATAGTACCTGTACCGAAGAGATTGCCCAACTTCTCGTTAGCGTTGCTTGACAGGATAGTAATCTTGTTGCTTGCGCCGATAAGCCAAGCCACATCACCGCGGCAAAGGGCTACTCCGTCAGTGCCCTGAGGGCTTGTAGGGAGGAAGCCTTTGTTGACGATGTCAGCTGTGATGCTGAGAACTCTGGTGTTGCCCACTCTTGAGATTGTCTCAACTTTGACATTCTCAATAGCCATATCAGGCATCAGACTCATACAGTAAGTGTCGAATTCAAACTGACGCTTGCAGATAGTGAGAAGGTTTTCACCAGGATATGCGTTGTTGCTTGCCAGAGCTACCCAACCGCCGACTTCGCAGTCACCGTAAGTAGGGTGCTTGGCTTTAGCCCAGTCAAGGTACATTCCTTGGCTCTTAGCATAGTTGATAAGAGCATTCTGATACTCATCTCCTGAAAGACCTTTGAGAGAAGGAACCTCCTGTGCAGGATTCCACAGCTCGGTCAGCATTGAATATATGCCGTTGTGAACATAGAGCCAATCAAGGAAAAGACCAGGATTGACAGTATTGCTGTGGTTATAAATGCTGCGCCAGATATCGTCCAGTTTATCAGCATTCATCAATTCTTGATATTTTTTACCGATAATCTGATCGTAGACAGCGATATCGCGAGGCTTTACAGATCTGTCTGCAGCAGAAGCCAGAGGACGGAAAACACGGCCGCCCTGAGTGTGATACTCATTTACCATAAAGATGTTAGGGTGCGATACGATGAATTCGCACATAATCTGAGTCTCGATGGCAGATGTAGCATAATCACCCGATCCTGCAGGCATAAGTGTCTGAGTATTCCACCAAGCCTCAGGGAAGTTACGGTTCAAGTCGATACCTGCATCCGGAAGGGATTCATTTATCACAGAATATCTCTGATCTGCAGGGATATTTTCATCACGGCCGATACGTACCATCCTGAGCGGATTAGCAGGGTCGATCTTGTATCCGCCTTCAGGATTCTTGTAACGAACCTGTGAATACTTACCGTCTCTGTTAACGTCCTGACGGAAAGGTGTTCCCTCCTGATTCATTGAGTTGACACGCTGCGGAGCGCCAAGCTGTACTGAATTGTACAGACCGTCTACATTGATAGCCGGGATGACGTATGCAACTTTCGTATCAATGAAATTTGTGATGAAAGGATCCGTGCCGTAGCCGGAAACCATCTGGTCGATGAAGTACAGACATACCTCATTACCTGTAACCTCGTTTCCGTGTGTACAACCGGTGATCAAATAACCAGCCTTACCTTGCTCAGCAGGCTGTTTGGGAGGATTAGGAACCTCAAGTTTACGCTCGTAAACGAGAGTCTTCTCAAGATCCAGAGTAGTACCAGTCTTCTTGTTGGTGATAGCCAACACGTAGATAGGCCTGTTCTGCGTACTGCGTCCTATCTCAACCAGGTCTGTGATGTTAGGATAAGCCTTGTTCACAGCCTTCAGATAATCGACAGTACCGGTGTAGCCGTGGTATTTGTCAAAAGTGATAGCGACTTTTGACGCAGCGAAGGTAGCGCTGCCTGTAAAGAGCAGCAGTACCGCTACAACCACAATACTTCTGATTTTAAGGTTCATATAATAATTGTTTAAAGAGATTTTGTTCGAAAAATCTCTTAAAATTAATAAAATGATTTTAATCTATCAAGATTTCGAAATTGCACCGCTTCGGAGATGCATCTGTAATCTATTGATTCTAATCCTTCTAAGTCCGCAATAGTTCTGGCTAATTTTAAAATTCTGCTGTAGGCTCTGGCAGAGAGCTGCAGCTTGTCAATCAGATTGGCCAGAAAAGTTCTCTCGGCAGGAGAGATTTGGCAGTATTTCGCAATGAGGGGAGCGGTCATTCTCGCATTTGTGAAGATCGCCTCTCCCTTGAACCGTTCCTGCTGGATAATCCTGGCCTTTGTAACCCTCCGGGCGATAACGCTGCTGGACTCTTCCTTGCCGCTGTCGGTAAGATTCTCCGAAGAGACTCTCTCTACGAAGATGTGCATGTCGATTCTGTCGAGAAGAGGGCCTGATATCCTTGACAGATAGCTGCTTATCATCGCCTGAGAACAGCTGCACCTCTGAGACTTGTCTCCGTAATAGCCGCAGGGGCAGGGGTTCATCGAGGCTACCAGCATAAAGGAGCACGGGAACTCTGCCTTGTACCTGGCTCTGGAGATGGTGATTCTCCCCTCCTCAAGAGGCTGGCGGAGCATATCCAGGGTGAGTTTGCTGAATTGGGCTATTTCATCGAGATAGAGAACCCCGTTGTGGGCAAGCGAGATCTCCCCCGGCAGGACGTCGTGCCCTCCTCCGAGAAGGGAGACTTTGCTGGCTGAATTGTGCGGGGCGCGGAAAGGCCTCTCTTTCATCAGTCCGTAAAAGCCTATCGATTCTCCCGATACAGAATAGATTTTACTGGTCTCGATCGACTCTTCGCGGGTCATCGGAGGGAGAATGGACGGCAGACAGCTCGCCATCAGGCTTTTTCCGCAGCCGGGGCTCCCTATCAGGATAATATTGTGGCCTCCCGCAGCAGCAATTTCGAGCCCTCTTTTGGCCAGATACTGCCCTTTGACATCTGCAAAATCGCCTCTCGGAAGTATTTCTGAAGCCTCCGGAGAATTCTCCCTGCTCACTTTCAGACGGGAGACCTCGCTCTCCCCCCGGATGATCTCCAGCACATCGGAGAGATTGGCGACACCGTACTTGTCAACACCCTCTATGTCTACCGCTTCACAGGCCGAGGCGGCCGGGAATATGCATCCTTTGAAGCCCTCCTTCGCGGCGTGATCCGCAATGGGCAGAGTCCCTGTCACGGGGCGGATACTTCCGTCAAGCGCCAACTCGCCCATCATCAGGTATTTATCCAGATCTACAGCCTCTATCTGCTCCGAAGCGCAGAGCAGCGCCACGGTGATTGCCAGGTCATATGAACTGCCTGACTTCTTGATGTCCGCAGGGGCCAGGTTTATAACTATCTTCTTCCCCGGGATGCGGAATCCGTAACTGCGGATTGCAGTCAGAACACGGGTCAGACTCTCTCTTACAGCATTGTCGGGTAGTCCGACAATCATTATACCGATACCGTTGGAAATATCCACCTCAACGGTAATTGTCACAACTGACAGTCCTACACAGGTGGCCGAATAAGTTTTGCAAAGCATTTTTTATTTGCAAAACTATCCGGCGTCGGAATAAAATAAAAAGCGGTGCCGGGGGCATCGCTCATTATTCTCTTTTTCTAAAATGGTATTTCTTTTTTCAGAATCGTAACGCTCTTAGAACGGGCGGTTTACATAGAATCTGAAGCCTGCCGACAGACCGAAGCTGAACGGCTGATTGGTGTGAAGACTGATCGGCTGATGGGTATTGAAGAAGTAGTTGGCCGTAGGCTCAACATACAGTCCGAATACCGGAACCGGTCTCCATTCAGCGCCCACACCTGCATTGACTGAGAGCTGAACCCCTTTGATGCCGTTCTCATTCACCTCCTGACTGCCGTAAACATATCTCTGGTGCAAACCTTTGTCCGCCTCAAAACCGGCCTTGGCATATACGCTGAACGGCCCTGCCTTGATGAATCTGTAATAGCCGTCCAATGAGAGGCCCAGATAGTGGAGCTGCATAGAAGTCCTCCTGTATCCCACTTTGTTGACGTAAGCGTCGAAAGAGGTCTCCAGATAAGAATAATTCAGTCCGATACCGAGCGAGAATCTGTCCGTCAGGTCGACTACACCGTTGATACCGAAGACTATAGGCAATGAGTATTGGCTCTTGTCAATCTGCTCAATGATCAGAGAATTGGACTCGCTGGATGTAAGATTAGCCGAGAACATAGGGGCTGCACCTGAAGAGCCGCCTGCACTGAGTGCCGGAAGGGCGCTTGCCAGCACGCCTATATTGAAACCGCGTGACGGAGTCTCCTTACGGACTTGCTCTGTGACGGTTATATCTCTGATATCAGGACGCTCATACTGATTGTATCTGCTTTCAGCGGGAACAGGCTTAACCTCGGGAGCCTGCCCGGCTACCTCAGGGGCTGCCTTAGGAGCTTCAGTGACCGTGACAGTCTCAGGAATCA
>JAGDBY010000021.1 GCA_017958765.1 Bacteroidales bacterium
CCCGCGAGTGGTACCTGGAGAGAATCGCCAAGATCAGGGAGATTATCCCTGACTGCGCTATCAGCACCGACGTTATAGCCGGTTTCTGCGGCGAGACCGAGCAGGATCATCAGGACACCCTCAGTCTCTTCAGTGAGGTGGGCTTCGACTTCGCCTATATGTTCTACTACTCTGAGCGTCCGGGCACTCTGGCGGCACGTCATTACAAAGACGACATCCCTCTGGAGGTTAAAACCGAGCGCCTCAACCAGATAATTGAGCTGCAGAATCAGCTCTCACTCATCAGTCACAAGCGTGATGTGGGCAAGACATTCGAGGTGCTTGTGGACGGGTATTCCAAGAGGTCCAAGGACGACCTGACAGGAAGGACTCAGCAGAACAAGACCTGCGTCTTCCCGGCCGGCGGTCATTCCATCGGAGAATACGTCACCGTAAAGGTGAAGGACTGCACCTCCGCCACTCTTCTGTGCGAAGTACTATAGTCCCTCGTCGCTGAAACTGAAGTGTTTCCCCTTCGTGATGATGATGTGATCTATCAGGTTGATGTCGAACAGGCGTGCGGCATCCCTTAGGTTTTCGGTCTGTTTAATGTCGCTCTGACTTGGCCTTCTGTTCCCCGATGGGTGATTGTGTACCATAATAATCCCGCTGGCAAGCTTCTCTACAGCCTTTTTCAGAATAATACGGATATCGACGACGGTGGACCTGACTCCCCCGAGGCTCACCCTCTCTTTACCGATAATACCGTTTGACTGGTTCAGGTAGAGTACCCAGCACTCTTCGTAGTCCAGATGTTGGAGAATCGGACGCATAAGCGACACAACCTCGTTGGAAGAATAGACGGTCTGCTGCTCTTCAAGAGGGGCGGAAGCCACCCTGCGGCTTATCTCGATGGCGGCCAAGATCTCGGCGGCCTTGGCCGGCCCGACTCCGTTGATGGCTGTCAGATTCTCGAATGTAAGTTTGGCGACGCCGGAGAGGGTGTCCCCTCCGTGTTTGAGAACATCAAGGGCAATGTCGTAGGCAGTGGATTTGCCCCGTACTCCGTTCTTTATCAGAATGGTAAGCAGTTCGGCCGAGGTGAGAGCGGCAGCCCCTTTGGATATCATCTTCTCCCTCGGCCTCTCTTCGGGACTCCACTCGGTAATTCTCTTAACGGCTTTCATAATACAAAAAAAACTTCCCAAATGTTGGGAAGTTTTTGTATTGCGAAATGCCCGTTAAACAAATTAAGCCAATTTGTTAATGTAGCATGAAATACCGCTTTTCAAGTTTGCAGCTTTGTTCTTGTGAATAGTGTTGGTCTTTGCAAGTTTGTCAATCATTGAGTAAACTTTAGGAGCCAGAGCTTCTGCTGCTGTCTTGTCTGTAGTGTTACGAAGTGCCTTGATAGCATTTCGAGTAGTCTTTGCATAATACTTGTTATGCAATCTGCGTTTCTCACTTTGGCGGAAACGCTTGTCTGCTGATGCGTGATTTGCCATTACTAATAATTCTTTTTTGTTTTTTTATAGTAGTGGGTAGGGGAATCGAACCCCTATTGCAAGAATGAAAATCTTGAGTCCTAGCCTTTAGACGAACCCACCGCACAATTCCCCTGATTTAGAGGACTGCACAGGTAAAAATTATTTTCAGCAATACAAATTTTAGAAAAGATTATTTGGCTGAGTCAGCCCAGCGGAAAGAGTAGAGGATAGATTCTACCTGTTTCAAATAATTTTTCTTCTTGTACTTAGGCGCATAGACGAATGCGTCGATGACAATAATTCTGGTGCCGTCCTGGCTCAAGAAAGTGTGAGAGACGTACGGGCCGCCCATAAAGTCGTTATAGGCTTCCCAAAGACCTCTGCTCTCCACGAACTCTCTTCCGTTGTACCTGATCAATTCACTGCCCGGAGCAATCATAGGATTGATGATCATATAACTGTTCTCGGTAGTACAAGGAATCTGCTCCTTGGTCACTTCATCCCTCTTCTGAGCGATGGCAGACGCATCGAACTGCTTAACGCTGGTGTAAGGATAGCTGTACACCAAAAAGCTCTGGTTCGTGTAGGTGGTCTCATAGGAGATCCACATAAAGTCCTTGTCAACTTTCTTTATAGAATAACCGTTAGGGAATGCGGGTGAGCCCCCTATCATATTTTCAACTGCTTGTCTTACAGACACATCCTCGAAGGCGCGGGCGTTGGTGATAACCCTGTCTCTCTCGGCTTGGTTGAAGATTGCAAGCAGGCTGTTTTCATTCTCCCTGATAACGCTGGCTGCTGTTTCAGCATCCGGGGCTTCGATCCTGACGACAGTCTGCGGAGCTGCCCAGACATCTTTGTTGAGGATGAACTTGCCCTCCGGGAAGTCGCTGCCGGTTCTGACAAAAATCAAGTTTCTGTGAACCTGGAACACTTTGGTGAAAGCGGCCTCGGGGATATTGAACAGGTCGTATCTCGGCTCATTCTGCGGCAGGAAAGGGAAATCCTGGCAGAGAATGTCGCGCAGTGCAGTGCCCGGAGCCGACTCCCAGTTGCTTTTAGAAGTTACGATACCTATCTCGCCGGGCTTTCCGCTGATGCTCGGGAGGACAACGGCATTCGGATCGCTCTTGCAAGAGCTCAGTGATAGTAATGCTGCAAGACCGATTATCAATGAAGATGAAAAACGTTTCATAGTACTTAACTTTTTAATCAAACAAACTTCGGATATCATTTCCGAACGCCAGCACCATAAGGGCCAGCAGAAGAATCATGCCGATAAGCTGGGCGACTTCCAAAAATCTGTCGCTCGGCTTGCGGCCTGTGAGAATTTCTACGAAGATAAAAAGAATATGTCCTCCGTCAAGGCCCGGAATAGGAATTAAGTTCATCACACCCAGCATTATAGAGAATAATGCCGTGATAGACCACACTCTGTACCAGTCCCAGGTGCCCGGGAATATTCTTCCTATGGCAATAAAGCTGCCTACGGATTTATAAGCTTCAGTCTTAGGCGAGAATATCAGGCCTAATTCTTTAACATAGTTCTTGATGGTGGTGAACCCCTTCTTCGCTCCGGCAGGGAATGCCGCAAAGAAAGAGTATTCATTCTTGGTGATGTTGAAGTACTCCGTCATATCGCTCTGAAGGAGAACTCCGATATGGCCTTCGCCGTCCACCGCAAGAGGGAGGGTAAAGCGATTGCCGTCCCTGTCGATCTCGGCCAGAATGGAGCTGTTCTTATGCTTTGTGAGCTCCTCCTGAATATCCTGGACGATGAACATCTCCTCTCCGTTGACCGCCACGATACGGTCTCCGTGCTTCAGCCCGGAGTTGAAATTGGCGGAAGAATCCTGTACCTGGTCAACCACGAACGGGAATGCAACCTGGAACATATTCGGAGTGTTCAGCATAGCCGGCATATAGACAGGGTCGATGTCGATTCTGACGGTGTCGTCGCCTCTGAGCACCAGAGCCTCTGAAGCCCTGGACCTGATAAGGTCGATCTGCAGCTGAGAGAAGTCGTCGACAGGAACTCCGTCGAAGCTCAGGATTTTATCTCCGTTGCGGAATCCGATCTCGTAGGAGAGGTCGTTAACGGCGATACCGTATTTGGCGTCCTCATTCTTCAGGTACTCTTCTCCCCAAGTGTGGAGAATGGCTCCGTAGAGGAAAAAGGCGAGAAGGAAGTTGAAGAACACACCTCCGAACATCACCAGAAACCTCTGCCAGGCCGGTTTGGTACGGAACTCCCAAGGCTGAGGCTCTTTGGAGAGCTTGTCAGCGCCGGTGGTCTCGTCGATCATTCCGACAACGGAACAGTAACCTCCCAGAGGGATCCATCCGATACCGTACTCGGTATTCTCAGGATATTTTCTCCAGTCATTGTCGTCGAGAACACTCAGGTCCGCATCGGCCTCCAGCATCTCGGGATTCTTGGAGAAGAACTTGAAGTGGAGCTTGCCGCCGAACTTCTTCACTCTCATAATTGAGAATTTAGGATTGAAGAAGAGGTAGAAGTGGCTTACTCTTATTTTGAAAAGTTTCGCGAAAAAGAAATGCCCTAATTCGTGTATCAACACAAGCAGGGACAGTGCGAAAATTAGCTGTATTATCTTGGATAGAACAATCATTCTATATCTTTTTAATGAGTTGTGAAGCGACTTGGATCGCCTCGGTGTTTGTTTTGTAAATAATCTCTATGTCAGGGGTGTTGTCAAACTGACACAATGACATAGTTTCCTCTATGATTTCGGGGATCTGTCCGAACTTGATATCATTCCGCAAAAATGCTGCCACAGCAATCTCGTTTGCCGCGTTCATTATACACGGCATATTTCCCCCTTTCTCAAGAGCTTTATAGGCCAGTCCCAGGCACGGGAATCTTTCAAGGTCAGGGTTGAAGAATGTAAACTCCTTCAGTTGGGCGAAGTTGAGCCTGTCGGTGTTCAGATCAAGGCGGTAAGGGTAGGCGAGGGCATACTGAATAGGGATTCTCATATCGGGCTGCCCCAGCTGCGCTATCACAGATCCGTCGCTAAACTGCACCATAGAGTGAATGATACTCTGAGGATGGATTACCACTTCTATATTCTCCTGGCTGATATTGAAAAGCCACCTTGCCTCA
>JAGDBY010000125.1 GCA_017958765.1 Bacteroidales bacterium
AGGCGTACGTGTGTTCGTCCTTCCGGGTGCCATCGGCATCTAGGTGGCAAACGAGAAGCCTGGCGTGGTTCCTCTCAAAGTGGTGCTCAATTCTCCGCAGTTCGTAGAGGCGCGAGAGAAGATGGATCTCCCGGTAGCGTTCGGTGTTACGGTCACCAACGAGCCTTTCTTCCTTGACTTGGCCAAGATGCCTCACCTGCTGATTGCGGGAGCCACCGGTACAGGTAAGTCCGTAGGTCTGAACACGTTGATCACCTCATTGCTTTACACCAAGCATCCGTCGGAACTCAAATTCGTGATGGTGGATCCGAAGAAGGTGGAGCTCGATTTCTATCAGAAGCTGGAGAAGCATTATCTGGCGGTTATGCCGGGTGCCGAAGAGTCTATCATCACCGATACCAAGAAGGTTATTGACACTCTCAAGAGCCTCTGTATCGAGATGGATTCTCGCTACGATCTGCTTCGCAAGGCAGAAGTGAGGAAGCTTTCAGAATACAACGAGAAATTCCTCAAACGCAAGCTGAACCCTAACAAGGGCCATCAGTTCCTGCCGTTTATCGTGGTGATTATAGACGAGTTTGCCGACCTTCTGATTACGGCGGGGCGTGAAATAGAGGAGCCTATTGCAAGACTGGCCCAGAAAGCCAGGGCCGTGGGTATCCACCTGGTGTTCGCTACCCAGCGTCCTACTGCAAATGTCATCACAGGTACGATCAAGGCCAATTTCAACGCCAGAATAGCGTTTAAGGTGAAGTCTTCGGTTGACTCCAAGACCATTCTCGACCAGACAGGCGCGAACCGTCTGATAGGGCGCGGCGATATGTTGATAGTCTATCCCGGAGCGGCCGATCTTGTCAGAGCGCAGTGCGCCTTGATTGAGACCAACGAGGTGGACAGAGTTACCAAATTCATAGGTAACCAGCAAGGCTACCTCGAGCCGTATCTCCTCCCTGAATATGAAGATGAAAAGGATGAGGATGCAGCAGGCGCGGTCGACTTGCACAAGCGGGATAAATACTTCGAAGAAGCAGCCAAAATAATTGTTCAGAGTCAGCAGGGATCTACTTCTCTATTGCAGCGAAAGCTCGGAATAGGGTACAACAAAGCCGGCAGAATTATGGATCAGCTCGAAGCTGCGGGCATTGTCGGACCGTCCAACGGAAGTAAGGCACGAAATGTGTTAGTAGATAGTTATGACACATTGGATCGCATGCTGAGATCCTTAGACAATTTGTAAAATGGCTAGACTGTTCTTCATTTTGATTTCTCTGATGCTGCCGCAGCTGGTTCTGGCTCAGCAAAGCGGAGAGACCCTTCTCGAGTATTTCAACTCTCTGGGAGGCGTCAGCGTAGAGTATTCTCTGAGCGGCATTTCACAGGACGGCAAGATTGCAATAAGCGACAGCGGCACCGCCGAGATACAGGGTAACTGCTATCATGTCAAAAGCGCCGGTATCGAGATCTTCAGCAACGGCATCACATCCTATTATTATTCCGCTAAGAGTGAGGAACTTGTGATTACCGACAACGAAGCTATACCGCTGTTGGCGGCTTCTGACATTACCAAGAAGAGTTCCGGTGAGATCGTAGCTGTCTACACAGGACCGGATAAAATTGTGTACACTGTAGAGCTGAAAAATGTGACTCCTCTTGAGAATCCGCTGCCGGCTTCTGCCTTCGTGTTCTCAGATCTGGACAATCCGTCTCTGATAATTACCGACATCCGGTAGCTGTCTCTATTATTTCCCGGACGCTTGCGTAGGTATTCTCCAGCGCCTTTCTGAGTGATTCGCCGCCGAGCCATTCAGCCTTTGTTATTTCCTCTTCCAGCTGAGGTGCAAGCACGGAGAGGCCGTCATCCGCCGATGTCATTTCGAACCAGTGAGTGTGTTTGAGGACGGTTCTGCCGTCCTGAGGGTAGGTGTGGTGTGTGACGCACAGCTCTTCCCCGGCAGTAAGATTTTTCACTCCAGTCTCTTCAGTAACTTCCCTTACAGCGCACTCTTTTACATTCTCATTTTTTTCGAGCATTCCTTTGGGTAAATCCCAGATGTCCCGGTGCAGAATCATCAGCACCTCCCCGGCAGAGTTTTTTACTATTCCGCCGGCTGCCGTGACGTTGTCAAAAAGGCTTGTAAACTCCTGAATACAAGCATTATAGTCATTGCATACAATGTACAGTTCAGAAAAAGTGCTTTTTGTTACAAAATCCGATGCAACGAATTGCAACTTTTTTGCATCTATACAATATATTTTTTGTTCTTCTGAAACATTATCAGTTTCTGATACAGAAGAGCAGAGCGCAATAAACCGGTTGCCGAAGTATATTTTGTACATAACTTTTGGAATAAGCATAGCAAAAGTACCGCAATAATTGTTATTTTCGCACATTTAGGAGAGAATTAAAGACAATGGAAAGTTTTGAAAGAACAGTAGCGAAACATTTGCTGGACATTAAAGCGGTTCTGCTTAGCCCCGATGAGCCTTTTACCTGGGCTTCGGGATGGAAATCACCCATCTATTGCGACAATCGCAAAATTCTGTCTTATCCTAAATTCCGCAGTGACGTTGCCGACTATATGGTTGAGCTGATATCCGATAAGTTTCCTTCAGTGGAGATTATCGCTGGTGTCGCCACCGGCGCTATCGCCATAGGCGCCCTGGTCGCTGAGAGGATGGATAAGCCGTTTATATACATCAGACCGAAGCCGAAGGATCACGGCACCGGATCCCAGATTGAAGGAGAGTTGCCTCACGGCGCCAATGTTGTTGTTATAGAGGATCTTATCTCTACCGGTATGAGTTCTCTGGGAGCGGCGGACGCTGCAATCAGGGCGGGGGCGAACGTGATCGGCATGGTGGCTGTATTCTCATACAATTTCCCTAAAGCGAGGAAAGCGTTTGAAAATGCCAACATCGAGCTTCACACCCTGTCAAATTATGATACTCTGATTGACTGCGCCATCGAGAGCGGATATGTCAGTGAATCTGACCTTGACGTGCTGAGGGACTGGCGTTTCAGACCGGATGTTTGGACCGGAAAAAACAGTTAAAAAATTGTAATAATTTGACTATTTGACGATTTATTATTATATTTGAAGACGGATAATTTTTATTAAAAGTACCTAATACGCTAATAATTAACCAATTAACTAATAACTCATAAACTTTTTTAATGTTTTACACAATGAAAAAATTATTTTTTACACTTGCAGCAGTGCTTTTTGCTGTAAGTTCTCTTGTGTCATCATGTACCAAAGACTACAATGTGGACATTGACAAGATCTTGTCTCGCCTTGATGCTTTGGAGCAACAAATTAATGGTGGCGCAGTTATCACAGCAGTTGATAACGTAGCAAACGGTGTAAAAGTTACCTTGAGCAACGGTAAGTCTTTTACTCTTACAAACGGTACTTCAGCTGATGTTTGGACTATCGGTACAGACGGCTACTGGTACAAGAACGGTGTTAAACAAAGCTACCTTGCTACAGGTACTAACGGCGACACCTATGTTCCTAAAGAGGACGGATATTTCTACATCAACGGTACTCAGAAGACCGACATTATGTGGAAAGGCGCTTCTGGCGACATGGCAGTTGTTTACAACCCTGAGACTGGTACTCTTACCGTGACAGGCGCTGAAGGTATGGAGGAAGGCGAGACCGTTACATTGGGTTCTAGTGTTTTGTCAGGTTTGATCCTTGATCCAACACTCCTTACACCTTCTGGCAAGCCACTCTATTTGCCACAAGTTGGTATGGTCGTAGGTAATACTGGACCTCTACCTCAACCTGAACTACACCCTGGTATTTTCGAGGTTGTTTGCGAGCTTAACCCTTCAAATGCAAACGTAGATTCATATGGATGGCAGATTATCGCTGAGGCTACACCTGTATTCCAATTGTACGGTGTTAAAACAGAGGAGCTTTTCACTGTTGTCGACGTTATCGACGGTTTGGACGGTACTGTAATTCTCCTCTGCTCAATTAACCCTGACCTTGATTTTGAATATCTTCAGGAAGAATTGGCAGAATTCGTACAGAATGTCAACAATCCGAACAGCCTTGAGCTCTTCGTTAAAGCTACCAGTGAGAGCGGTGTTACAGTTACTTCTAACAAAGGACAGTTCTACCCTGTACCGGTTGAGTTCGACGAAGCAGTTCTGCTTTATGACTATGCAAACATTAACAGTCAGATACCTACTCCTACTCCTTTCTACCAACCAGATAGTTTGCACCTTGTTTCAGCTTTCGCTATCGATATGTACTGCGACAGGTCTTTGACTCTTACTCCGGTTTTGGTTGATGGTAATATGACATATTTCGAAGATAATGCTAGCGGCTTCTACGATTTCCCTGAGAACTTCGCATACTATGCAAATGCTGATTATGTATTTGCTCCAGACTATTATATCGACAACTACTATCCAGATGAGATTCTTACACTAGACTTCCCTGTTGAGTTTGAATATGCACTGGAAGATGAAGCAGGCTACTTCTCAGATGGTAACGAGTTCGTTGACACAGAAGTTCTGCCTTACGGTATTCTTCAGTTCATCGGCAATGAGGCAAGATTCACAACAGTTAAGATTGCTGTTACTCCTGTTATCGACGGTGTAGTTATGTCTAACTTGGCAGATACATTGGTAGTATACGTTGGTGACAACGCTCCTCAAGAGTACACTACTGATCCAATTGATCTCGGTGACGTAGATTATTTATTGATTGACACTGCTACAGTAGGTGCTACTCCAGCTCAGGCTATCGCCAACGCTCTTAATGCAGCTATCGAAGAGACCGGTTTCGTAGATTTCGAATACGGCGGATATGCAATCTATGAAGGCAACTATGGCAAGGACATTGATCCTGCACCATATTCACAATTCGACGACACTGACTCAACCTTCGCTTTGACTAAGGCTGTTCCATTCGGAGAGGGTGAAGCTACAATCGTATTCGGCAACCCTAACGGTGACGAAATCGCTATTCCTATCATCTGGAATGTTGTAGTGACTACTCCTGCATTCGAGCTCTACGAGGATGTTGTTACATTGTCAGCTCACAAAGCTGCTGATCCTTCAGTAGTAGCTGGTACTGCAACTCAAACATACTATGACATCACTCCTTACAACCTGTTTGAGAACGTTAACATTGCAGACCCTGCAGTTCTTGAAGATGTTATCCTGACTACTTTGCTGTGCGATCCTCTGGTAGCACTCGAGCAAGTTGACATCGATTATGTTACTCCAGGTGAAGAAGAGAACATCTTTATCATTGCTGATTTGGTAGATGAGTCATACGAGACCGACGTACTCGTTGAGGCAGTTTGCGATTCACAGGCTTGGGACGAGACCCTCGGAGACTGGATTCCAGCAGCTCTTACTGAGGAAGTATTCACAGTAGTATTCGTTAATGACCTTGAGGCTGAGGTTGGTTCACCTATCGCTGTTACTACAGTAGGTAACGTTGAGACTGACTCTATCTGCCTGGTTGACTTCATCACTGTAAGCAATGCAAATGAGATCATCTTCCAAGGTTCTGCAGTTAGCGGTACTGACGCAGAGGTTATCAACGACCTATTCATCGTTGACAACAGCTTCCTGTCATTCGAAATTGATCCTAGCACACTTCCTCCTACAGTAGTAGCTAACAACTACCTGACTTGGGATGAGAACGGTGTTGTTATCTGGAATGAGGTTGCTGCACAAGACGGTAGCTACACTCAGACAACAGATGTTGACGTTACATTCACAGTAACTGTTAAACTCGGTTCAACTGAGGATCAACAACTCGTAACTACTGCAACAGGTACATTCACATTGAAGAAGAAATTCAACTAGTGTGTAATACCATATATTAGAAAGGAGCACGGTAAGTGCTCCTTTTTTTTGCATTATAGATAAAAAGAAAAGCCGGAGACTCTCTGGCTTTTCTGTGATCCGCTTGGGGCTCGAACCCAAGACCCCAGCATTAAAAGTGCTGTGCTCTACCAACTGAGCTAGCGAATCATTCCCGTTTTGGGATTGCAAAAGTATGTAATATCCCGGAGTTAACCAAATTTTTTTTATATTTGGTATGATAAAACCTACCTAATGATAAAAACAGTATTACTTCTTCTAATTTACGTATTGACCCCTGCCGGAATGCTCTGGCTTTGCAACCGAGTTAAGTTCCTCGGTAAAATCGGTCCGATACTTCTTCTTTACATTTTAGGTGTCATCATCGGTAACCTTCCTTGGATAAACGACGGTACAGCAGGGCTAAAAGACACCATCACTACAGTAATGATTCCTCTGGCAATCCCTATGATGCTTTTCAGGTGCTCTATTTCCAAGAGTGACCTCAAAGGTATATTTAAATCGCTGATTGCTGGCCTGATAGCCATTCTGGTGAGTATCATCGGAGGATATGCGCTGTTCGGCAAATATCTTGGCGTAGAAGGGCCTAAAATCGCCGCTATGCTTACAGGATGCGAGACCGGAGGTACAATCAATATGGCTGCGCTACAGCAGGCTCTCCACGTTCCCAGCGAGACATTCATTATGATGAACTCCTACGATATGATAATCTGCTTCCTCTACTTTGTCTTTTTGCTGAGCGTTGGCATCAAGTGGTTCCGCAAGATTCTCCCTTATAAGCAGGTGGAATACACAGAGGCTCAGGACAGAGAGGTCAGGGCTCAGATTGCTAAAGACAATGTCGCCAATCCATACAGGGAGCTGTGGTCTAAGAGCGGAGTGATGCAGATTCTAAAGATCATTCTCGCAGTGGCTATAGTCTGCGCCCTGGGATACGTCTGCACAATACCTTTCCCTAAGACTTGGTTTACACCTATATTTATAATGGCGATAACCACCTTCTCGCTCGTCGCTTCATTTGTCAAACCTGTCAAGAAGCTGGAGAAGAGCTTCGATATAGGAATGTATCTGATTTACATATTCTCTATAGCTATGGCATCTATGGCTGATGTGAGAAACCTCAATTTCAAAGAGGGCTTCGCCGCATTCCTCTTCCTGTTCTTCATCATCTTCGTGTCACTGTTCGTGCAGCTGATTATCTCGAAGATTCTCAAGGTGGACGCCGATATGATGGTGGCAAGTTCGGTATCGCTTATCAATTCTCCGCCTTTCGTTCCGGTAGTTGTTACAGCTATGAAGAACAAGAACGTTCTGGTGCCCGGTATCACAATCGGACTTATCGGTTTCGCATTGGGTAACTATTTGGGAATGGGAATATTCGAATTGCTGCAGCTGTTCTAGAGCTACTTGTACAGAATAAAAAAGGTGACCTGAAAAGGCCACCTTTTTCTGTATTGTATACCGGATTCTATCCGCCGAAGTTGTCGTAGAGAACATTCTCAGGAGCAACACCGAGACTGTCAAGCAGATTGTTGACAGATGATACCATCATAGGAGGACCGCACATAAAGTACTTGATATCCTCAGGAGCCTCGTGATCTTTGAGATAGAGTTCGTTCATCACATTGTGTACAAAGCCGGCTGTGTACTTAACGCCTGCCTCATCTGCTGCAGGGTCAGGACGGTCAAGTGCAAGATAGAACTTGAAGTTAGGGAACTCGCGTTCAATCTCGGCGAAATCTTCAAGGTAGAATGCTTCTACAAGCGCGCGGGCTCCGTAGAAGAACGATACCTTGCGGTTTGTCTTGAGAGTCTTGAACAGATGCATAATGTGGCTGCGAAGAGGAGCCATACCGGCACCGCCGCCCACAAATACGTATTCCATATCGTCAGGATCGTTCTTAGGGAGAAGGAATTCTCCGTAAGGGCCGCTGATGGTGACCTTATCGCCCGGTTTGCGTGAGAATACATAAGATGACGCTACGCCAGGGTTGACAGGGAGGCACTTGAATACGCCTTTAGGCTGGCTCCTGTCAAACGGAGGAGTGGCGATACGTACGTTCAGCTTGACGATATTGTCTTCTGCAGGATAAGAGGCCATAGAATAAGCGCGGATGGTAGGAGTAGGGTTATGCATCTTCAGGTCGAAGAAGTTATAACGCTCCCAGTCGCCTTTGTAAATAGGATCTACGTCGATGTCTTTGAAATCTACATCGCAGGCAGGAACATCAATCTGGATGTATTCTCCGCTCTTGAAATCTATATGCTCGCCTTCAGGAAGACGTACTGTGAATTCTTTGATGAATGTTGCTACGTTGTGGTTAGAGATTACTTCACACTCGAGTTTCTTAACGCTAAGTACAGAGTCAGGAACCTGTATCTTGAGATTGTCTTTAACTTTCACCTGGCAGCCCAGTCTCCAGTTGTCGAGAATCTGTTTGCGTGAGAAGAATCCCACCTCAGTAGGGAGAATGGTTCCGCCGCCTTCCAATACCTGGCACTTGCATTGACCGCAGTTGCCTTTACCGCCGCAGGCAGAAGGAAGGAAAATCTTCTGTTCTGCAAGGGTATTGAGAAGCGAGCTGCCCATAGGTACCTGTACCACCTTCTTTCCTCCGTTGATGTCGATAGAGACGCTTCCCGAAGGAGTGAGTTTGATCTTAATGAAAAGAAGGAGAGCTACGAGAATTAATGTCAGTACAACGATTACTGCAATAGCTGCTAGAATTGTCATTTTCATACTCTGATCCTCCTATAATGAAATACCCATAAATGACATAAACGCTATACCCATCAAACCTACCACGATGAAAGTGATACCGAGTCCTTTCAGCGGTTTAGGAACGTGAGAATAAGCCATCTTTTCACGGATTGCCGCAAGAGCGACAATAGCCAGATACCAGCCGATTCCTGAACCGAGGGCGTAAACAACGCTCTCGCCGACATGTACGAACTCTCTCTGCTGCATAAACAGTGAACCGCCGAGGATGGCGCAGTTTACAGCGATAAGAGGGAGGTAAATACCGAGTGAAGAATAGAGGGCAGGCAGGAACTTTTCTACGACCATCTCAACAACCTGTACTATCGCTGCAATGACGGCGATGAAG
>JAGDBY010000126.1 GCA_017958765.1 Bacteroidales bacterium
GCAGAATATGGAGGTGGAGATTGACGAAGACCTTCTCAAGGAGATTGCCGCCACCACAGGAGGAAAGTATTTCAGAGCGACAGACAATACCAAACTGCTTGAGATCTACAATGAGATCAATCAGATGGAGAAGAGCAAGACCACGGTTGACAGCTTCCCGATTTACACCGAGAAGTTTATGACCTTTGCCGTCTGGGCTCTGGTTGCCCTGTTGCTGGAATTGTTATTTAAGTTTGTAATAATCAGGAGGATGCCGTAATGCTTCATATTGCTCAAGGTGATTATTTGCTGCTGTTGCTTCTGATTCCTCTCTTTTTCCTGCTCTATGCCGGATATCTGAGGATCAAAAGAAAGAGAATGGAGAAGATGGGCAACCCTGAGACCGTCAGGCAGTTGATGCCCGATGTGTCTAACGGCAGAGGGTGGCTCAAGATTTCCCTGTTCGCTGTGGCATTCTTCTTCTTTGTAATCGGACTGTCACGGCCTCAGCTTGGAGCAAGGCTTAAAGAGAAAGAGACTAAGGGCGTTGAGATAATGATAGCCTTGGACGTCTCGAATTCTATGCTCGCCGAAGACTTTACTCCGAACCGTCTGGAGAGAGCCAAGCTGGCTATTTCAAGGCTTGTGGACAGACTTAACGGAGACAGAATAGGACTGGTTATATTCGCCGGAGAATCGTTCATACAGCTCCCTATAACCACCGACTATGTCTCGGCGAAGGTATTCCTGAACAATATCAGTACCGGCTCGGTTCCTGTGCAGGGAACTGCTATAGCCGATGCACTTATGACTACGGCCAGAAGCTTCAGCAGTCAGAGTGAGAACAGCCGCGCGATTATCCTGATCACCGACGGAGAAGACCACGAAGGGGAAGTGATGGAAGCAGCAAGAGCTATAGGTGACTCAGGTATCCGCATATATTGTATAGGTATCGGCTCCCCTGAGGGAAAACCAATCCCTATGAACGGCAGTCTGATGAAGGATGAAAACGGAGATATTGTTGTAACACGTCTGGATGAATCACTGCTCAGAAAGATAGCTGACGCCGGAAACGGCAGTTACGTTAGGGCGGGGGCCACTGAGTTCGGTCTCAACCCTATAATCGACAGTATCAAGCAGATTGACCAGCAGCAGTTCAGTTCAGTTGTGTTTGAAGATTTTGATGAACAGTTTATGTATTTCTTTGCAATAGCGCTGTTCTTTTTGATAATAGACCTGTTCATAGGTGAACGTAAAACCGGAAAGAATTTGTTTAACAGATAGTTATTATGAGACATATTCTTACAGTCATTCTTTGTGCAATTCTGTTCTGTCCCGGCGCCTTCGCTCAGACGGACAAGAAAGAGGTGCGTGCCGGAAACAAGAATTTCAAGAAAGAGATGTTCAACGAGGCTGAAATTGATTACAAGAAAGCTTTGATCAAGGATTCTCTCTCAAACATAGCCAATTACAATCTGGCAAATACTTACTACAGTATGTCCGACTATGCTCAGGCCGACAGATTCTACAAAGCCGCTCAGGATTCTCTGGACAGAATAGGAAAGGGTGCCGACAACTATTTCAACCAAGGTGACAGCTACCTTAAACAGCGTAATTGGGGCGGTGCGGTGGATGCTTTCAAAGATGCTTTGAGACGCAATCCTGACGATATGGACGCCAAGTCCAACCTGGCTTATGCTCAAAAGATGTTGGAGAATGAGCAGCAGAACCAGGATCAGAACCAGGACCAGAATCAGAACAACGATCAGAATCAGAATCAGGATCAGAATCAGGACCAGAACAACGATCAGGACCAGAATCAAGATCAGAACCGGGACCAGAATAATGATCAAAACAATGACCAAAACCAAGATCAGAATCAGGACCAGAACCAGAACAACGATCAGGACCAAAATCAGGATCAAAACCAGGAGCAGAGTGGCCGGGACGAACAGCCTAAAATAAGCCCTCAGGCTGCTCAGCAGATGCTTCAGGCTATCCAAGATAAAGAGAAAGAGACGCAGGAGAAAGTGAACAAAGAGAAAGCCCTTCAGATGTTGTCAAAGCAATAGAAGATTAATTGTTAATGAAGAGATTATTATACATACTGGGATTTTTGCTGATGAGCTATAATGCCGTAGCTCAAACGCTTACGGTGTCGGCCCCGTCTGTGGTTTCTATGGATGAAACCTTCCGTGTAGAATTTACAGCCAACGGTAACGTGACCGATTTTAACTGGGAGCCGGGCTCCGACTTCGCAGTTGTATGGGGGCCGCAGAGAGGCTCCTCAAGCAGTATCAGCATCATCAACGGTAAGCGAGAGTCAACCCATACGGAGACTTACACTTACCTGCTTCAACCTACAAAGGAGGGAAAATTCACCCTCCCGGGAGCAAGCGCCAATGTCAACAAAACTGCCTGCAACAGCGGTACTTTCGCTATCGAGGTAGTTCCCGCTCAGGAAAAACAACAGGGCGGAGAGGCAGGAGCGGCTGCTTCATCCCAGCAGAATCTCTCAACCGTAGCCGGTGAAGATCTCTTCCTGAGACTTACCCTAAGCAAGACAAATGTCGTAAAGGGGGAGCCTATTACGGCAAGTCTGATTCTCTATTCAAGGGCTGACATTTCCGGCTTTGAAGATGTCAAGTTCCCTACTTTCAACGGATTCTGGAGCAAAGAGACCTACACTCCGAGCGAGATTAAATTCAACAGGGAGAATATCGACGGCAAGATATACGATGCCGCAGTTCTGCGCCGATATATGCTTATCCCTCAGCAGGAGGGAGCAATCACCATCGACCCGGCTGAAATGGTGTGTCAGGTGCGTGTAAGAACCTCTTCGACAGGTCCCCGTTCTATTTTCGACGATTTCTTCGATAGTTTCCAGACAATCCGCAAGCGTGTCAACACTCCTGCTATAACAGTGAATGTGAAAGGGTTGCCGGCAGGCGCTCCGGCTTCTTTTGCAGGCGGAGTAGGACAGTTCAGGATCTCTGCCGTTGCAAGCAAGGATTCTCTGTCAGCCAACGATGCTGCCTCCATCAAGGTCACTGTCAGCGGAACGGGCAATATTTCAATGCTGGAAGTTCCTAAGATCAACTTCCCGGCAGATTTCGAGGTATATGACGTGAAGACGTCAGAATCGATTGACAGTAACGGTACCGGTGGTACCAAAACATTCGAATATCCATTTATTCCAAGGAGTTACGGTAGTTATAAGATAGGCCCTATTGAGTATTCTTACTACGATATCAAAGCCGGAAGATACATCACCGTGAGCGCTCCCGAACTCGTACTGAATGTCTCGCCGGGAGCAGAAGTTAGCAGCGGAGGTCAGCTTATTTCCGGTGCGGTACGCCAGTCTGTAAGGAATATCGATGAAGATATCAGATATATCCACGTGGCAAATCCACGTCTGAAAGAGAAGGATTCTTTCCTGGTCAAGAGCCCGCTGTTCTACATTATTCTGGCCATCATTGCAGCTCTGTTCTTCGTGGTATTGGGCTTTGCTAACCAGATAGCCAAGAACAGGGCCGATCTGATCGGAACAAAGAACAAGAGAGCCAATAAACTGGCTAAATCGAGACTCAAGATAGCTGAGAGCTATATGAAGCAGAATCTGAGCTCAGCTTATTATGAGGAGCTTCACAAGGCTGTGCTCGGGTATCTTTCAGATAAACTGGCTATCAGCGCTTCAGAATTGTCCAAGGAGAATATTTCCGACTCGCTGAGAGAGCGCGGCATTGCAGAAGAACTGATAGGTGAAGTGAATGACATACTGGATGACTGTGAGATGGCCCGCTATTCTCCTGACCAAACTTCGGAGAAGATGCAGGTTCAGTTCAACAAGTCGCTGACAGTTATCTCGGAGCTCGAAAGCAAACTGAATATTAAAAAGAAAATGAAACCTCTCCCAGTGGTAATAGCAGCCTTGTTGATGGCAGGCTCAGTCACATTGTACGGACAGTCGCTCACTCTCACCCCGGAACCGGAGCAGACCGCTCCGGCAGTCGAAGTGATCACCGACGATCCGGTTGCAGCATGGGAAAAAGCCAACGAGCTCTATTCCGACGGCAATTATCAGGCAGCCCTGGCTCAGTATCTGGCGCTGGAAGCGAGCGGAAAAGTCTCAGCCACATTGTATTACAATACGGCTAACGCTTATTACAGAATGGGTAATCTGTCCAAGAGCATTCTCTATTACGAGAGGGCTCTGAAGGCCGATCCTAATTTCTCCGACGCGAAGGAGAATCTGACAATCGCCCACACCTCGGTACTGGACAAGATTGACACGCTGCCAGATTTCATCCTTGTAACCTGGATTCGCAACCTCAAAAACTCAGTGGCTTCAGACGGCTGGGCGTGGATTACCCTTGCGCTGGCATTGATCACCGCGGTACTGCTTCTGATGTTCAGACTTCTCCCTTCTCAGGGCGGAAGGAAGGCTTCATTCATTGTAGGTTGTGTTGCGGCTCTGTTTGCAGTGATAACGTTGTTATTCTCAGTAAGTTCTGCAAATGATGCCACTAAGGAGGATTCAGCGATAGTGATGTTGCCGGTGTCATCGGTAAAGAGCTCTCCCGATGCTAACTCCAAGTCTCTTTTCATCCTTCACGAGGGTACCAAGGTGGAGCTGATCGACAATCTGGGCAACTGGGTCAGGGTAGAATTAAGTGACGGGCGTCAGGGTTGGATGCCTGCTTCAGATATAGAGATAATTTGATATGAGTAGATTGAAAGTGCCGATTCTGCTACTTACAGGCTATTTGGGAAGTGGCAAAACAACTCTTCTGAACCGTATTTTATCAAACAGGAAAGGGATTAAATTCGCCGTTATCGTAAATGATCTCGGCGAGGTGAATATAGATGCAGGGCTGATCCAGAAAGGGGGGATTGTAGGTCAGAAAGACGACAGTCTGGTAGCTCTCCAGAACGGATGTATCTGCTGTACCCTCAAGATGGACCTTGTCAAACAGATCAACGATCTGACGGGTTCAGGCAGTTTTGACTACATAGTCATCGAGGCCAGCGGCATCTGTGAGCCCGCTCCGATTGCACAGACCATCTGTTCCATCCCTCAGCTCACCCCGCAGTTCGTGGTCAACGACCTGGGTTATCTGGACTGCATCGTGTCTGTAGTGGATGCCCTCCGCCTCCAGAGCGAGTTCAAATGCGGCGATTCTCTCACTTCGGAGAATATCGAAGAGGAAGATATAGAGAATCTTATCATTCAGCAGATAGAATTCTGCAACCCGATACTTCTCAACAAATCCTCGGAGGTTTCAAAAGAGGAGCTGGGGAGAATCAAAGCCATTCTCCGTACATTACAGCCTGACGCAGAGATAATTGAATGCGATTACTGCGATGTAGACCTGGATAATCTGCTGAATACGCACAAGTTCAACTTCAACAAGACAGCCACTTCGGCAGCCTGGA
>JAGDBY010000002.1 GCA_017958765.1 Bacteroidales bacterium
AATCAAAGAAGCACACTCTATCTCTTCCTTGGGCTAAGGATAAGGTGGCTGTCTTATGCCATGTGCTTAAGGCAGCAGGTACTGAGTATCGTAAAGATACGAGCAAGACTCGCCGTCAGGAGGCACAGCGCATCATCCGTTTGCTTGACGAGTTGCAGACTGACCCTGCATTTGACAACTTAAGCATTGGCGTAATTACGTTCTATTCAGGCCAGGTGGATCTAATCAATGAACTCGCTGAGAAGAACGGTTACACTGAAAAACAGGCTGACGGCTCCTATCATACAGCCATCCAGTATAGCCGCACACAGGACGGCCGGGAAAAACTTCGTATTGGCTCCGTGGACTCTTTCCAGGGCAAGGAGTTTGACGTTGTTATCCTGAGTACCGTGCGTTCCAATGAGATCGCTCGGGTAGAGGGGAATGAATCCAAGGTATTTGGCTTCCTTACGCTGGAAAACCGCCTAAATGTGGCTTTCTCCAGAGCACAAAAGATGATTATCCTGGTTGGAGATAAAGATATGTTCGAGGACGAGTTCGCGGCCTCTTATGTGAATGGTCTCTACACATTCTGTACTGAATTAACAAAGGGTGAATATGGCAACAGAATACAGTAGAATAATATACAACATCACGCGAATGCCAAGCGCAAAGGCGTTCTTGGTGTCTTTCCCGATGTATATGTATCGTATGCAGACCAAGAAGTTTGCGTACGGATTGGACTTCTTCCAGCGTTGTGTACTGAAGTTTAAGGCGAAACCCGGGGTGACGAATTCTCAGATTGCCGCTTTCCTTGGCCTTGAGCTGGATTTGGTGGACAGCATCGAAGGAGTACTTCGTCATAACGACCTGGTTGACATCAACGGTATGCTCACAACCAATGGAGAGGTCAAGCTGAAGGAACTCGACTCACTGGTTGTAGATTCCAGCCATGAAGAGTTGGGATATGTCTTCCAGTATGTAGACCGTGAAGGTTACCTTCCATACTATGTCAAAGATTTGGGCCAGGCTCCTAATCTCACTTCGAACAACGAGATTATTGTGGGAACGAAGGGAGAAGGTGAAGACAAAACTAGGCGCCCGGTGGAGTTGTCCTTCGTTACTGACAAGAAACGGGTTCTCCCTTTCCCCAGGGAAGAAGTTGTCTTCGACTTAATTTCTCGCTCAACCAGATGGTTCAATAACGACAAGACACTGTCTATTCATCAGTTGAAGAGAGATTTGTCTCTCTGTCCTCTGCATGATACGCCAGACCCTATTCCGGTTCTTATTTGCACTTATATTTACCTGCCTAAATGTGAGGGGGAAGAGTACTACGAACCGGAATGGCAAATACAAGATCCATTCACAGGGAAGCCCAGCGCTAACCTGAAGTTCTATTTGGAGTCTTTCAATGAGCCGAAGCTCAAGAAAGAAATAGAGCGTCATTTTGCCAATGTAGACACCATGGCTAAGAAGAGCTTTGGCGACTATTCAGATTATATTGAGAAGGAGGTCGAAAAGCTTCGGCAGGATGATTTTGGCATGGAATTCAAAATGCTTGACAGGAACCTGCAGCAGTATCTTACCTCTGCGATTAAGAACATATTCCTGTTCCGCCAATACGGCTATCGAGATATTGATTCTTCCGAAGCCTTTGTAATCAGCGCACAGAAGGCATTGGAAAACATTTTCTTAACCGATAAGGAGTCGCGTCCAGACATCTATGAAGATATGTATACGGAGAATGATATACCTCCTCGGGTTGACCCTCGTCCGTACTACAAAGACCGCCAGGATGTAATTGGTAGATTCATTAGGGAGAAACATATCCAAATGGCAGACTCCTCTAAATTATTTGGCTTGGCAAAGAAAGTCGATCCTCGAGGAGCCCATTCGCTCAAGCATTATGTTTATTGCTTGATTTTGACCTATACAATTGATGATACCTCTCCTTTGTTTGGCCTGATTGCCAATAGGCTTGATGATATCTTTGAGCTTGCTGACTGCAGGAACAAAAAAGGTCATGGTAGGACTCAGGCGGAAGGAAGAATCTTTATGATAACTCAGGAGCAGGCAGAGAAATACTATGCGCTTCTCCGCGATTTTGTTAACGAATATATGACAGTTGCACTATGAGCAAGAAAAATAAAAGCAAAGGTGGCAGCAAGCCATCCTCACAGAAGCAATCACAGCCGGCCGTCGCTAAACAGGTGACAGCTGATGTTGCTAAAGAGATTGACGAACTCAAAGAATCTGCCGAACAGAAAATCGCGGCGAGCGGATTACCTGTACAGGAACTTGATGAGGCTTCTACCCAGCGTGCCGAGGCGGCCGAGAAGAGCAATGATGTCCGTGGCTATCTCAAGGAGCTGCGCGAAATCCATCGTATGCTTTTCACGTTGAAGTCAGAAGCCGATAAGGATCGTGAGGCTGCCGAGAAGATTCTCAGCTCTGCTAAAGATGAGAAGAAAGAAATCGAAGATGCCAAGGCTTCATTTAGCGAGAAGGAGAAGAAGCTCAACGATCGTGAGAAGGATATCCACGAGCGTGAGCTACAGATAGATAACGGTGAGTACTCCGGTACTATCCGCAGTTTGCTTGCCACTTTGAGCAAATCTGAGAAAGAGATTGCCGATGAGACGCAAAAGATCCTTGAGGATCTCTCTACTAAGTTGAAGGATTTGTTGCAGCGTGAAAAGGCTCTCAGCGAGACTGAGATAAACTTCGAGGAAGAGAAGCTCCAGCTGGAGAAGGAGAAGAAGCGTGTCGCCCGTAAAGAGCGTAACATTGACGCTGACATGGAGATCTTCAAAGAGGAAACCCGGGCTGACCTCGAGAAAGAGTATTCTCAGAAGTATGCAGACGAAAAGGCTCGTGCCGAACGCCTGCAGGCAAGAAACGAGGCTCTGGAGCAAAATATCGAGCGCCTCGAAAAGATTCGCACTGCACTGTTCGTAACTTTCGGCGAGCAGGAGCCTGAGGAAATGCTTGCTTCCTTTACCAAAATCAAGGAAGAGATTGCATCGTTGAAGGAGCAGCTTTACCAGCGTCCTACTGAAGACGACCTGGAGACGCAGCGAAAGGAGAATGCCGATTTACTGGCTGAGGTCAATCGCCTGAAGGACCTTGTCAATGAGAAGGAAATCACTGAGTTGAGGACGTTTATTCAGAGCTCTGATAGCTATGTGATTGAGATACAGGGCTACAAAGACCGCTTGGAATCCAGCAAGAACAGAGAAGACTCCTTGCGCCGCACTATCGAAGACCTCAAGAGTACTGTCGAACAGTTGAAGGGTGAACATCAAAAGAATGAGGAAGCCTTCCAGTTCTGCCGCAAGTACGACGCGTCTCCTTCCGTTCAGAATGCCGGCTTCCGCAGCATTACTCCTCAATCACTGAAGGACTTCACGGTTTATATGCAGCAAAAGATTGCATCGTCTGAAGATCCATTCTACTACGACATTGACACGGTCCGCACCTTCATTGCCGGCCTCAACATGTCGAATATCTCCATTCTTCAGGGCATTAGTGGTACCGGAAAGACCTCTCTGCCAAGGGAGTTTGCGAAATGCTTGATAACCGGCGCCCCCGACTATCAGGGTAACAGCGAGGACAATTCACCCAATGCCCCTTATCGCATCTGTGCGGTCCAGTCC
>JAGDBY010000022.1 GCA_017958765.1 Bacteroidales bacterium
ACCAGCGCCAGCAAGATCACCAGAATGAATATTACCTTATCCCCTTTAAGGTGCAGTTTCATTACAGTTTCCTTACAGCGGCTTTGAACTGAGCGCCGCGGTCTTCATAATTCTTAAACAGGTCAAAACTTGCGCAGCAAGGGGAAAGCAGCACAGTGTCCCCGTCTTTAGCCAGTTTTGACGCGCATTTTACGGCCTCCTCGGCAGATAGGGTGTCGACTATAGTCTCCACCTTGTCGCTGAAGCTGTCGTGTATCTTCTTATTGTCAACTCCCAGACATACGATGGCGCGGACCTTCTCTTTCACCAGGTCGTAGATAGGAGAGTAGTCATTTCCCTTGTCGGTTCCACCCAGAATCAGCACCACCTTGGTCTTCATGCAGTCCAGCGCATACCAGGTAGAGTTGACGTTGGTCGCTTTGGAGTCGTTGATATAGAGAACGCCTCCTACTGAGAGCACCTTCTCCATTCTGTGCTCCACACCTTCGAAATTCATCAGCGACTTGCGGATCACCTCGTTGTCGATGTTAACGACCTTTGCAGTGATGGCGGCCGCCATAGAGTTGTAGATATTGTGTTTGCCCTGAAGAGCCAGCTCTTCCAGGAACATCTCGTAATCCTCGCTGTCGTACTTGACAACCATCTTGCCGTCCTCGATGAAAGCGCCCTGAGCCACTTTGTGCTCCTGGCTGAAAGGAAGTTTGCGAGATTGGATTACAATCTTATTAAGCTGATTTATAGTTATTTCGTCGTCGCTGCAAAATATGAAGCAGTCTTCAGGGTTCATATTCTGGGTGATGCGGAACTTAGCGTTTATGTAGTTCTGCATATCGTACCCGTAGCGGTCCAGATGGTCCGGGGTAATGTTGAGCAGGACAGCGATGTCGGCCTTGAACTCGTACATTCCGTCCAGCTGAAAACTGCTGATCTCCAACACATAGTAGTCGTGCTGCTCAGTAGCTACCTGATAAGCGTAGCTTTTGCCGATGTTGCCGCCCAGACCGACGTTGAGTCCGGCATTCTTCAACAGAAAATAGATCATTGAAGTCGTGGTGGTCTTGCCGTTGCTGCCTGTGATGCAGATCTTCTTGGCGGTGTCATACCTTCCCGCAAACTCTATCTCCGAGATAACCGAGATGCCTCTCTTGTTGGCTTCCACGATAAGCGGTGAAGAATCCGGAATCCCCGGGCTCTTTATAATCTCGTTGGCGCTGAGAATGATCTCCTCGCTGTGCTTCCCCTCCTCAAACGGTATCCCGTGCCTGTAGAGCATGTCTTTGTATTTGTCCGAAATCTTCGAATGGTCTGACAAGAATACTTCAAACCCCTTCATCTGCGCAAGTACGGCAGCTCCCACGCCGCTCTCTCCTCCGCCTAGTACTACAATTTTCTTCATTCCTATCTGATTTTTAAGGTAACCAGTGTCAGCACGCCGAGCAGGATTGATACGATGCAGAATCTTATCACAATCTTTGCCTCAGGCAGCGGCACGGTAGGTTTCTTTATAATTGCTTCGTTGTTTTCTTTCTGATAATGATGGTGCAGGGGAGCCATCTTGAACACTCTCACACCCGCTCCGTATTTCTTCTTTGTGTATTTGAAGTAGCACCTCTGGATAATCACAGAGAGGCTCTCCACCAGGAATATTCCGCAGAGAATAGGGAGGAGCAGCTCTTTTCTGATAAGGACTGCGCACACGCCTATGATACCTCCGAGGGTAAGGCTTCCGGTATCTCCCATAAAGACCTGAGCAGGGAAGGAGTTGTACCAGAGGAATCCCAGCAGGGCTCCTATGAAGGCGCACATAAATACAAGTATCTCACCGCTGTTCGGGATATACATTATGTTCAGGTAGTCGGAGTAGACTATGTGGCCGCTCAGATAAGCCAGAATACCCAGCGTGGTCCCTATTATTGCGCTGACCCCCGTGGTCAGCCCGTCCATGCCGTCGGTCAGATTGGCTCCGTTAGAGCAGGCAGTAATGATGAATATGATTACCAGAATGTAGATAATCCATTTGAAGTAGTCGCCGAACTTCCCTTTGAAAGGTGAGAGCCACTTATAGTCGAACTCGTTGTTCTTCACGAACGGGATGGTGGTTTTGGTATTCTCAAGAGACACTACGCTGCCGATGTTGCCGGCCGCTGCAATCTCCACCTGAGAATCGTAGTTGTTATTGTGCTTGTCTCTGAATCCCAGCTGGCTGCTGAAGCAGAGTGTAAGGCCTACCACAAGACCCAAGGTGACCTGACCTATGATCTTGTACTTGCCCCGGATTCCCTCCTTATTGTGTTTGAAGACCTTGGTATAATCGTCTGTAAAGCCTATGAGACCAAGCCACAAAGTGGTGATTATCAGCAGAATGTTGTTGATGTTGGTGAGGTCTCCGAAGAGCAGGATAGGGACGATGATCGAGGCGATGATAATGATGCCTCCCATAGTAGGGGTCCCTTTCTTGGCCAGCTGACCCTCCAGTCCGAGATCGCGGATCTCTTCTCCGATTTGTTTTTTCTGGAGGAAACCGATGGTCTTTCTGCCCATTATAAGTGCAGTGGCTATAGCGGCTATACTGCAGCAGATTGCGCGGAATGAGATGTAACTCATCAATCCGATACCCGGGAAGTCATATCCCTGCGCTTTTAAATATTCAAACAGATGGTATATCATAACAAACTACATTTCGTTAAAAGCTTCGGCTATCACCTCTTTGTCGTCAAAGTGGTGTTTGGTGGTGCCTATAATTTGATAATCTTCGTGTCCTTTGCCAGCAACCAGAATTACGGCTCCCTCAGGGGCGAACTTGATTGCGCTGAAAATTGCCTCCCGGCGGTCGGTGATGAACACCGATTTCGCCCTTGTAGCGCTGTCCATGCCGGCTTTGATATCCTCAATGATATCTTCCGGCTTCTCATTGCGCGGATTGTCAGAGGTTACTACCACTCGGTCGGCGTATTTACCTGCGATAACTCCCATCTCCGGGCGTTTGGTCTTGTCTCTGTTGCCGCCGCAACCGAAAACGCAGATCAGGCAGCGTCCGGCTGCAGTCTCTTTGAGAGTAGTGAGAACATTCTCCAGAGCATCCGGCGTGTGTGCATAGTCCACAACGGCCGTCAGATCATTCTTGCCTCTGATATATTCCAGCCTTCCGCTTACGGAAGTAAGGGAGCTCATAGCCACCAGCACGTCCTCTTTGTCTGCTCCCAGCAATATAGCTGCAGAATAGACCGCGAGAAGGTTGTATGCGTTGTGTTTTCCGATGAACTGAGTCCACACCTGAGTCCCGTCAATCTTCAGAAGCATCCCCTCCATGGTCTCGTCGAGCACTTTGCACTTGAAGTCGGCCATCTTGGTGCAGGAGTAGCGGTACACTTTGGCCGGGGTATTCTGCACCATCACGTTTCCGTTACGGTCATCTATATTGGTGAGGGCGAAAGCGTCTTTGCCCAGATTATCGAAGAATGACTTCTTGCATCTGAGATAATTGTCAAAAGTCTTGTGGTAGTCGAGGTGGTCGTGGGTTATGTTAGAGAAGATGCCGCCCCTGAATGTAAGGCCGCACACTCTGTCTTGATCCAGAGAGTGGGAGCTGACCTCCATAAAGCAGTACTCGCATCCCCGCTCCACCATTTGGGCGAACAGGGCGTTCAGTTCCACAGGGTCCGGGGTGGTGTGCTCGGTAGGATATACGTCCTTGTCTATGTAATTGGCTATAGTAGAGACCAGTCCGCAGCAGTAACCCAGTTTGGAGAACATTCTGTAAAGCAGAGTCACCGTGGTGGTCTTGCCGTTGGTGCCGGTTATTCCCACCAGATTCAGTTTCGATGACGGAGAATCGTAGAAGTTGTTTGCAGCCAGGGCAAGCGCCTTTCTGCTGTTAGCAACTCTGATCCGGGTCACATTCAGGTCCGGGCATTCAGTCTCGAAAATGACTGCGACGGCTCCGTTCTCCACCGCCTTGTCAATGTAGCGGTGTCCGTCAGATTCATTTCCGTTGATAGCCACAAACAGAGACCCGCCGGTGCATTTCCTCGAATCGAAGCAAATGCCGCTGATGTCAAGCTCGCTCTCACCGTTGAAAGCGTCTATCTCAATCCCTTTTAGAATCTTCTCCAGTTTCATATTATTTACCTGTTTCAGATAGTACTATTTCTATTGTTTTATTATCGCCGTCGAGAAGCTTTCCGGCCTCCGGTATCTGGGATACCACACGTCCCTGTCCCTGCGCTTTCACTTTGTATCCGGCTGATTCTATGGCATATATCGCTTCTCTCATCCCCATCCCGAGTACATAAGGGACTCCGAGAATGGTATCGTTGACGCTGTAATTGTCGTATGTGATAATCTCCGGCATCGCCCCGCTTACCACCGTCCCCTCGTTCCAGTCGGGCGAAGAAGCGTAGATATTGTTGGCTATTTCGCAGGCAACAGGACCTCCCCAGGTGCCGCCGTAGAAGTTCTTGTTGGCAAGGCGTGAATAGACTACAACTATCACCGAGTATTTAGGATCTTCATACGGGAAGAATCCTACAAAAGATCCCTGGTGTTTCTTTCTGCCCGAAGCGTCCACATATCCTCCTCCCGAAAGGGCGATTCTGGCTGTACCGGTCTTTCCGGCCACAGCTACCTTGCAGTCTTTGAACGCGGTCCTCGCAGTACCGTTCTCGCCGATAACCACGCCCCTGAGGGCTTCCCGGACTGTTTTAACGGTCTCTTCGCTGCACACTCTTCCGATCTCCTCCACAGGATAGGTCTTCTCTATCACTCCGTTTCTCTGCAGGTTCAGCAGAAGATGAGGCTTGACCATAATTCCGTTGTTGGCTATCGCGTTGTAGAATGAGAGAATATGGAGGGGAGTGAGCTCCACTGCGTAGCCCATTCCGATCTGAGGCAGGTCGGCAGCGCTCCAGTATGGGTCGCTCGGCTCCCTGATAGTGGCCTTGGCAAGCCCCGGGATGTCAAAAGTGTAGTTGTATGTGATCTTGCGGTCGTTCTTCAGTTTGTCCACGAATTCCTGAGGGTTGCTGTCATAGCACTCTCCGGCGATACGCCTGAAAACATTGTTGGAAGATATCTCCAAACCCTTCTTCACCGTAATAGTGGTGTAATTCCTCAGATAGGTATCCTCGAACGGCTGTTTCACTTTGTAGTATTTCCAATATACGTCCGCCGGCTGGGTAGTCTCAAGAGTTACTTTGCCATCCTCGATTGCAGTAACCAGCGTCGCCAGTTTGAACACGGAACCCGGCTCGCCTCTTCTGCCGATTGCGTAGTTGTAGGTTTCGGTGAAGTTGCCGCCCGGACTTTTCTCCATATTGACCATCGCCTTTATCTCTCCGGTGTGAACGTCCATCACTATAGCGCAGCCCGCCTCAAGATCCTCCTCGCCGTTGATTCTGCTCAGGAGCGCCTTCTGGGCGATATCCTGGATGTTTACGTCGATACTGATCTGAACGTCCATTCCGTTGATAGGAGGGACGAGCTCTTTTTCCACATCCACAATCCACTCGTTGTGCTCGATGAGCCTCATAGGGGTAGAACCCGGGATTCCCCTCAGAACGGAGTCCATTGAGGCCTCGATGCCCACCCTCGGAATCTCTGTATAGGTGGTAAGATGCCCCAGCGTTCTGAAAGCCAGATTGCCGTAAGGATACTCCCTGTGGTCTATCTGCTCCACGATCAGTCCGCCTCTGGCCTGGCCTCTCTCGAGAATAGGGTATTTGCTGATGGCTTTCATCTCTTCGTAAGAGACGTGCTGTTTGAGAAGGCGGATGTATTTTCTCCCTCTTCCGTCGCGGCAGCTTTTCAGCAGGGCCTCGTATTCAGAAGCGCTTTTCTCTTTGTAAGCATCGGCGAGACATTTGGAGAGGGCTGCCACGTTGTCATAGAAGTAGGCGCTGTCCACCACGGTACAGTCCATCGCAATGTAATACTCCGGGATGGAGAATGCCAGGTATCTTCCGTCGGCAGCCAGAATGCTGCCCCTTGTAGCCTCGGTCTCCACCACCTTCTCGGTGTCTTTGGTCATCGGGTGGTCGGCGTACCTGAGCGGGTCGAAGAACTGCAGATGCACCATCTTGCCGATCGCGCAGAGGGCGACGGCGATGAAAGCGAAATAGACGAATCCTATGCGTGAAAAGTTACTTCTCATTTCTCGATAATAAGTCTCTTCGGCGGCTCTTCAGGCGCGTGCAGTTTGTTGTTTCCGTTCTTGAGAAGGAGTTCCTCGAT
>JAGDBY010000127.1 GCA_017958765.1 Bacteroidales bacterium
TCGGAGATCACAGGCTCTGCTACGATAACAGGCTCTGGAGCAACGGGCTGCGGAGTCTCCCTAGAAGGTGTATTCACAGCAACTGCCGTCCTGGCGGAAACCGACTTGATCTCCTGCACAGGAGCCGTAACTTCTTCGTGCGGAGCTTCCGGAGTGATATCCACACTCTCTGCTACCGCAGGAAGTGCAATCTTACTGTCGCCTCTGTCAACTGCGAGCACCAACCCGACGGCAAGACACGCAGCGGCCGCCAGAGATATCATAGACACTCTGAACGCCACTTTGCGACGGTGCGCTGCCGCCATCTTCTGCTCGATACCTGACCAAAGGCCGTCACCGACCTCAACCTGGTATCCTTCCAGCTTCTCCCTTATAATCTGATCAAATCTGGAATCAGTCATATTATTCATTCCTTTTTATTCTTTCCAATAACCACGCCCTTGCCCTGCTTAACTGAGAACGGGATGTCCCCTCAGATATTTTCAACATCTTCGCTATCTCGGAGTGGTCGAAACCCTCGATCACATATAAATTAAAAACGGTTCTAAAGCCTTGGGGAAGAGCATTTATCAACTTCATCAAATCTCCGGCCTGGATGCTGTCAAGTGTATCGCACTTGACATTGTCCACTGAATCCGCAAGCTCTATTTCGTCAGAGAACTTGAGTGCATCATTTCTCCTGAGCTGCATCAGCGCGGTATTTACGAAAATGCGTCTTACCCAGCCTTCAAAAGAACCGTCTCCTTTATATGAACCTAATTTATCAAACAACGTCACAAAGCCATCCTGAAGCACATCCTTTGCCGCCTCAGCGTCCGGGATATAGCGCCTGCAGACTGCCATCATTTTAGGGGCAAAGCTCCTGTAGAGCTCTCTCTGAGCCTCAGGATCACGCTTCAGACATCCGTCAATAACTTTTGAATAGTCGTTATTCACTTCTGTGTACCTTGTTAAGATGCAAAAACTGACTGTTTTGTTGCATCGACGTTGACATTATTTAGTTACAAAGATTGCGGCAAAGTGTCGGAATATCCGGAACTGCCACTACTTCAATACTTTTCTTAGAGAATGAACTCTCCTTGTTAAATGACGAAATATAGATCTTCCTGAAACCCAGTTTTTCAGCCTCGGATATTCTGCGTTCAATCTGACTTACCGGCCTGATTTCCCCGCTGAGGCCCACTTCACCGGCGAAGCAAGTGTCCAGAGGGACCGGGAGGTCGAAATTAGAGGAGAGAATGGCCACGATAACCGCCAGGTCGCAGGAAGGGTCGGTGATTCTCACCCCTCCGGCCACGTTGAGGAACACGTCTTTTATCCCCAGTTTAAACCCGGCTCTCTTCTCCAGAACCGCCAAAAGCATATTCATCTTTCTCACGTCAAATCCGGTGGCGCTCCTCTGCGGCGTACCGTATGCGGCCGTGCTCACAAGGGCCTGTATCTCAATCAAGAAAGGCCTTGTGCCGTCCATCATAGCCGATACCGCTATTCCGCTCAGGTCTTCCTTGTGCATCGGGATGAGCATTTCGGAAGGGTTGCTGACCTCTTTCAGGCCGCTTCCCGTCATCTCGAATACAGCCAGTTCGTCTGTAGAACCGAACCTGTTCTTTATGCTACGGAGAATGCGGTATGAGCCCTTTGTGTCGCCCTCGAACTGCAGCACCACGTCCACGATATGCTCCAGCACCTTAGGTCCGGCGATGGCTCCGTCCTTTGTGATATGACCGATCAGAATTACCGGGACGTTATTCTCTTTAGCATATCTGAGAAGCAGATTGGCGCATTCTCTAACCTGAGAAACACTTCCGGCTGAAGACTCCACGCTCTCGCTGTAGATAGTCTGGATGGAATCCACAATCATCAGGTCGGGAGATACCTCCATCGCCTGAGCGAGAATATTCTCCAACAGAGTTTCACTGAGAATCAGGCAGTTGGAATCATCTCCGCCGAGTCGTCCGGCGCGCAGTTTCACCTGCTTGGGACTCTCCTCTCCCGATACATATAATGTCTTGAGGGAGACGTTGCTGAGAGGGATCTGAAGAGAAAGAGTCGATTTACCGATGCCCGGCTCGCCTCCTATCAACACCAGTGATCCCTCCACCAATCCTCCGCCGAGGATTCGGTCCACCTCGCCTATGCCGATCAGCTTACGGTTATCAGCGCTCACCGAGATAGACGCCAGCGGCTGCGCCGATGCCTGCTGCCCTGCCGACAGAATCGCTTTCCCTCTCGAAGAGGCGCTTTTTGACGATTTGGGAGCCTTAGGCTCTTCCACCATCGTATTCCACTCTCCGCAGGCGGGACACTGTCCCATCCATTTCGGGCTCTCGTTTCCGCAGGAAGTACAGAACCACACGGTTTTAATCTTGCTTGACATAAACAAATCGGTCTTTATCGTTAAAATCCTTCACTATCTGCGCCCCTTCGAACAGTTCCGCCACCTGAGAGGCTAAATTTTCATTTACTTCCATCCAGAGCATACCGTTCTCACTCAGCAGAGAAGCGGCCCAATTCTTTATAGCTCTGTAGAATACCAACGGGTCGCCGTCATCCACGAAGAGGGCGATTTCTGGCTCATAATCAAGCACGTTGCGCCTCATATTCTCCTTCTCCTTATTCATTATGTAAGGAGGATTGCTGATGATCAGGTCGAACTTAGGCAATCCCTGCGGGGGATTCTCCAAAACATCCGCCTTGAAGAATACCGGGCGTACTTCGCACTCTTTCACCCTCTGTTTGCAGGCAATCTTCAATGCCTCGTCGGATATGTCGCACCCGTACACCTGCACTCCTGAGAATTCGCTGGCGAAAGCGTAAGCCAGGCAGCCGGAGCCTGTGCACATATCCAACATGTTATATTGCTCCCGGTCGCTTCCGGAGAGGTTTTTCTCCACCTCGTCGGCGGCCAGTTCAAACATCTGCTCAGTTTCAGGGCGGGGGATCAGACATCCCTCCTTCACTTTTATCCGAAGCCCGGCAAACTCAGTGAAACCCAGTACATACTGCAGCGGGCGGCCATTCTCCAAATCGGCAGCCATTCTGTCTAGGGAGGCAACTTGCTCGGCGGTGAGCTTCGCATCCCCGTGAGAATATATTCTGCTCACATCCCAGGCCAGAGCGGCGCTCACAGCTTTCAGAGCTATTGCCCTGGACTCCTCTGCAGGATACAGTGATTCCAGTCGCCTGCGCAGAGCAGCGATATATTCATCAACTATCATTATTCAGGAAGGTTAGCCTCTATTATCCCTGTCAGAAAATCGGTCATGCTCTGCCCTGAAACGGCCACCATCTTTGGTACCAGACTCATTTTGGTCATTCCCGGAGCGGTATTTATCTCGAGGAAGAAAAGGCCTCTCTCATTGAGAATGTAGTCAATCCTGATAAGGCCGGAGCACCCCATAAACCTGTATATCTTTTCGGAAACTTCGCTGATGAGCTTTCTCTCGTCTTCATTGATGTGAGCAGGGCACACCTCGTCGCTCTTGCCCAGATACTTGGCTTCATAGTCGAAGTATTCATTGTAGGATATAATCTCGGTAACCGGAAGTGCAATCACCTGATCCCCTTTCTTATAGATACCCTGTGTCATCTCCCTGCCCGGGATGTATGACTCAACCAGAATGACGTCACCTTCCTCGAAAGCGTACTCTATAGCCGGAGCCAGATCCCCTTCAATCTTCACTTTTGTGATACCGAAGCTGCTGCCTCCGTCCGCCGGTTTAACAAACAGCGGGAGTCCCAGCTTGGCGATAATCTGGGATACGTTGTATTCATCACCCTTGCGGAGCACCACCTCGTCGGCCATCTGAATGCCGGCACCTCTCAGGTAGCTCTTGCAGGAATATTTGCTGAAAGCTACGGTATTTACGAAAGCGCTGCAGGATGCACAGGGCACCTCCAGCATCTCAAAATAGCCCTGGAGAAGTCCGTTCTCCCCCGGCACGCCGTGAATCATCGGGAAGGCTATGTCGAACTTGACTCCGTTGAAGGAGAAGTCCCCTTTCTCCACCGGCCCTTTGACAATCTTTTGGTCGTTCTCCCATTCTACCACTTCCCAGTCAGCTCCTTTGAGAAGCACTTCATACACGTCGAACTTCTCTCTGTCAATCATCGACGCCGTATAGCGCCCGCTGAGAATGGATATTTCATATTCTGAAGAGTTTCCTCCGTAAATAACAGCTACACTTTTTTTCATACACTCTGTTTCAATCTTTCTTTAAAAAAATATGGCATCCCTGCGCTTGTTACCGTCGCTCACCAGGTCTTCGTCACCGCCGGTACAGTCGAAACTCATATTCCAGCCGACCGGAGGGGTGAACTGCTCGCCGTTCTCTATTCTGATGGTAGGGTCGCTGAGGACTTTGCTCATAAATATACCCCAGATAGGAAGAGCCATATTGGATCCGCCTCCGAGAGCCAGACTCTCGAAGTGAACTGAACGGTCCTCCGCTCCTACCCACACGCCCGCGGTGAGTTTAGGCAGGTATCCTATGAACCAACCGTCGCTCTGGTCATTGGTGGTGCCGGTTTTCCCGGCAGCGCCCTGGATGCCGTATTTCCAGACAAGTCTGGTAGCGGTACCCTCACGGACGACTCCCTGCATCAGATTGACCATCAGGTAGGCGGTATTCTCACTGATAGCCTCCCGCTTGCGGACAGTGAAGTTTGAGAGCAGGTTGCCCGCATTGTCCTCTATCTTCTCCACCATCAAAGCGTCCACGTAGAATCCTTTAGAAGGGAAGGTATTGTATGCTGCAACCATCTCAGACACTGACATATCGCACGAACCTACGCACAGAGAATAGACAGGGTCGAGGTGGTTTGTGATACCGAGTTTGTGACACATCTCCACCATCGCCTCCGGCCCGAACTGCTTCATCAGATAGGCCGAAATGTTGTTGGAGCTGTGTGTCAGGCCCCATTTCAGGGTAACGGTATTGCCTATGTATTCATCCTTGTCGGTACTGTTCGGAGTCCAGATTCCGTCCGGAACCACGAAACTGTACGGGATGTTCACTGCTTTGTCGCAAGGGGTGAATCCCTCCTGCATAGCGAGGGTGTAGAGGAACGGCTTGATGGTGGATCCCACCTGACGGCGTCCCTGAGAGGCATTGTCATACAGGAAATACCTGTGGTCAGGACCTCCTACATAAGCCTTCATCTTGCCGGTACCCGGCTCCATAGCGATCAACGCCGCACGGAGGAATGACTTCGAGTACCTTATCGAGTCGTTCGGAGTCATCACGGTGTCCACGTATCCCTGCTTGTTCCATGCAAAGACTCTCATAGGCACCTTCTCGTCGAAGGATTGGAGGATCTCATTCTCGCTGTATCCTCTGTCCTTCATATCTATATAGCGGTCGCTCCAGCGGCGGGCCTGGTTCATCACCAGCCTTATCACGCTGTCATCGACATCGTTTGAGAAAGGTCTTTTTCTCTTGACGCTGAGGTCGTTCCAGAATGCCGGCTGCAGATCCTGGCTAAGGTGCTCCCTTACTGCCTCCTCTGCATACTGCTGCATCCTTGAATCTATAGTGGTGTAGATTTTCAGACCGTCGGTGAAGAGATTATACTGGGTTCCGTCCGGCTTCAGGTTTTTGTTCAGCCAGCCGTAGAGAGGATTCTCAACCCAAGCTGTAGAATCCTTCTGGTAATCCTCTACATATGTATAACTGCTCCTCTTCGGCTCTGTAGCCTGCATCACTCTGCGCAGCATATCCCTGAAATAAGGGGCCAGACCGGCATTGTGGTCCTGCACCTGGTAAGAGAGCTCTATCGGGAGCTGCACTATCGAATCGCGGTCGGCTTTAGAGAGGTAGCCGTATTTGGCCATCTGATTGAGAACGTGGTTTCTGCGCTGGAAAGACTGGTCGTAGTTGAGGACCGGATTGTATCTTGTCGGCTTGTTGACCATTCCCACCAGGCAGGCGCTCTCTTCAACAGTCAGCTCCGAAGGGGATTTGTCGAAGAATGTACGGGCCGCAGTGTTGATGCCGTAAGCGTTGCTTCCGAAGAATATGGCGTTCATATACATCGCCATCAGCTCCTCCTTGGTATAGTTACGCTCCAGTTTGACCGCGGTAATCCACTCTTTGAGCTTGCTTCCTATCAGTTTGAAATACTTGCTCCCCGGGAATCTCGAAGGCTCGGTGTCTCTCGGGAAGAGGGTCTTGGCAAGCTGCTGGGTAATGGTACTTCCTCCTCCCTGACTGCTGTTACGCATCAGAATGGTCTTCACTCCAACCCTGGCGAGACTTCGCAGGTCGATACCTGAGTGTTTGTAGAATCTGGCATCCTCTGTGGCTATCGCAGCGTTGACAAGAGACTCGGGCAGTTCGTCGAAAGAGACGAATGAACGGTTCTCTTTGTGGAATGTGCTGAACACCTTCCCGTCGCAGGAAATCAGCTCTGTAGCGAGGTTGGTCTCGGTATTCTCGAGCTGATTGAATGACGGTATCTCACCGAAAACGGATACCAAAAACAGGGTTAGAAACAGTATCAGAAATGGCGCTACAAGGATGATCCACCACCATTTTACTATCTTTTTCTTTGTTCCTTCTTTCATTGTCAGTACCTTTTACCCAAACTACAAATTTAGGAAATTAAATTTGGATAATTGTATTGTTTATAACTTACTTTGCCGTTCCAACAGATGACAATGACAATGGCTGAGAATTTAGTAATAGTTGAGTCCCCTACAAAAGCGAGGAAAATTCAGGGCTTTTTGGGGAAGGAGTATGTGGTCAAGTCAAGTGAAGGACATATCAGAGACCTGTCTAAGAAAGATCTGGGTATAGATACAGAGAACGGATTCAACCCCGACTATATTATTCCTGCAGAGAAAAAGAAGCTCGTAAAGGAGCTCAAAAGCATAGCCGATACGGCCAAAACCATATGGCTCGCATCCGATGAAGACCGTGAGGGAGAGGCTATTGCGTGGCACCTCCAGCAGGTACTGGGTCTCAAGAAAGAGAATACCAAGAGAATCGCTTTTCACGAGATTACTCCGAATGCCATCGCCGAAGCGATAGAGAATCCCCGCGACATAGACGACAATCTGGTTATGGCTCAGCAGGCGCGCCGCGTTCTGGACCGCCTGGTGGGATTTGAGCTGTCACCTATTCTCTGGAAGAAAGTGAAGCCGAATCTCTCTGCCGGCCGCGTTCAGTCGGTCGCAGTAAGGCTTATTGTGGACCGCGAGAGGGAGATCAACTCTTTCAATTCACAGGAATATTATAAGGTAGAGGGCATCTTCTCTCCGGAAGGTTCCCGCTCATCTCTGAAAGCCGTTCTGGACAGAAGGTTCACCACAGCGAAAGAGGCAGAAGAATTCCTTGAGAGATGTAAGAACGCTTCGTTCTCAATAACAGACATAGAGAAAAAAGCCGCTTCACGCACACCTGCAGCGCCGTTTACCACTTCCGTGCTGCAACAGGAGGCTGCCAGAAAGCTCGGATTCTCCGTCACTCAGACTATGCAGATCGCCCAGAGACTTTACGAAGCAGGTCAGATCACTTATATGCGTACCGACTCGGTGAATCTCTCTTCTCTGGCCATCAATACTGCTAAGGCATACATCACTGAGAACTTCGGCAGCGACTATTCTAAAGTCCGCCAGTACCGCACCAAATCAAAAGGTGCACAGGAGGCTCACGAAGCTATCAGACCTACTTATATTCAGAATGTTACAATAGAAGGAACGGCAGCTGAGAAGAAGCTTTACTCCCTGATTTGGAAGAGAACTATCGCCAGCCAGATGGCGGACGCCAAGCTGGAGAGAACGGTGGTTACTATCTCAGGCACAGGAATTCAGGAGAAATTCTCCCTGGAAGCAGAGCAGATCCTGTTCGACGGCTTCCTGAAGGTCTATCTCGAGAGCAGCGACGAAGAGGACACCGACAGCGACACTCTCTCTATAATCCCTAAAGTTACCGAAGGACAGAAACTGAGCTGCAAGGAGATTTCAGCTCTTGAGAGATATACCGTCAGACCTGCCAGATATACTGAAGCAAGTCTGGTGAAGAAGCTTGAAGAGCTCGGCATCGGCCGTCCTTCCACTTACGCTCCTACCGTAAACACCATTCTCAAAAGAGGTTACGTAGTCAAGGGAGACCGCAAGGGAGAGGAGAAGCGCTTCCTTCAGATTACCCTCAAAGGGGACCAGATTACCAAATCCGACAAGAAAGAGGTCGTAGGAGCGGAGAAAGGAAAGCTCTTCCCTGAGAATATCGGCATCGTGGTCAATGACTACCTGGCAGCAAACTTCCAGGAGATTTTGGACTACGGTTTCACGGCCAAGGTCGAGCAGGATTTCGACAAGATTGCCGAGGGGAAACTGATCTGGAACAATATGATCGGCAGATTCTACACTCCTTTCCACAGCAAAGTGGAGAAGACTTTGGAGGAGAAAGAATATACTCATTCTGAGAGAGTTATCGGCGTCGACCCTGCAAGCGGCACACCTCTCATCGCCAGAATCGGAAGGTTCGGCCCTCTCGTTCAGAAAGGTGAAGCGGACGACCCTGACAAGCAGTTCGCCAGCATGAAGAAGGGACAGCTGATTGAGACTATCACTCTCCAGGAGGCTCTCAAACTGTTCGATCTTCCAAGGACGGTGGGCAGTTACAACGGCCAGACCATAACCGCGGCAATCGGAAGATTCGGCCCTTACATCAAGGTTGGCTCGAAGTTCATCTCTCTTGGCAAAACACTTGATCCTTATACAGTTACAGAGGAGCAGGCTCTCGCCCTGATTCAGGAGGACGCTCAGAGAGAAGAGCACAAAGTGATTGCGGAATTCCCTGACAGCAAGATTCAGGTGCTCAACGGACGTTACGGCGCCTACATCAAACAGGGAAAGAAGAATTACAAGATTCCTAGAGGGAAGAAGGCCGATCAGCTCACTGAACAAGAGTGCCTCGACATCATCTCTTCATCAAAGTAACCTTTCAGCTACGGACAGATCTTCGGGGGTGGTAATCTTTATGTTATACCTCAGCCCCTCGGTGTATTCCACCTTGCAGCCGTACGCCTCCACCACGGAAGCGTCATCGGTAAACTTCGGATTATACGGCTGTGTATAAGCCTCTTTGAGTATCTCGGAATGAAATACCTGCGGAGTCTGGATCAGCAGGAGGTTCTCCCTGTTGAGAAGATAGCTTTCCGAACCGGTCACTTCCCGGACGGTCTCCACAGGGCTGATCCCCGGCACGACTGCCGGAGAAGACTCTCCCTTTTCAAACATCTTCACCAGGAACTCTTTGGTGACAAACGGCCTCACTCCGTCGTGAACCGCCACGATAGCGCCGTCTGGGATATATTCCAGACCGTTTTTCACAGAATGGAAACGGGTCATCCCGCTTGACGGGAGGCAGTAGTGCTCGATGAATCCGGTGCTGCGGCAATACTCTTTCCAATACTCTTTCATATCGTCCGCGAGCACGATCACAATCTCCACATCGAAAGGGAGACTGAGGAACTTCTCTACGGTGTGTCGGAGAATAGGTTTCCCGTCCAATTCCAGAAATTGTTTAGGTGTCTGAAAACCCATTCTGACACCGGTTCCGCCGGCCATTATCAGGGCATATTTTTTTCTTCCCATCTCTGTTGAA
>JAGDBY010000128.1 GCA_017958765.1 Bacteroidales bacterium
ATTATTCCGATTCCGTCAAAGTTGCCTTGCAGAGGTTCCTCAGCTTCCTTCAGCTCGGAAGGGGTAAAATAAACTGAGTGGGGATCCAGTTCTTCCAGGAGTTTAGGGATCATGTCCTCGGTAATCTTCGAGTAATCAATCTCTTCCATATAATTCTCGTCGATCGAGTTGAGGACAAGCATCAACTTCGACCAGTTTCCCCCGCCGGCATTAACATTCACAGGTTTTCTGCTCCTCAGGCTTGAGGAGAACCTGATTGCCATAATAGCCAGAAGAAGAATTGCACAGATAAGAATTATTATCTGAAATATCTTGTAGAATAGATCCTTTTTATCTCCCATCACAAATGTACTTTATAATTTAACCACCTCGATTCCGGCTCTTTCAAGGAGCTCCAGACCGTCGGTAAGTCTGTATTCATCGTGGTAAACGACTCTCTTGATTCCGGCCTGAATAATCAGCTTGGCGCACTCCATACAAGGGGATGCAGTTACGTAGAGGGTTGCACCCTCGCTGCTGTTGCTGCTTTTCGCCACCTTGGTGATAGCGTTGGCCTCGGCGTGAAGTACATACGGTTTTGTAGTGCCGTCTTCGTATTCACACACATTCTCAAAGCCGGACGGAGTTCCGTTGTATCCGTCTGAAATAATCATTCTGTCTTTAACGAGAATAGCTCCTACCTGCCTGCGAACGCAGTAAGAATTCTTAGCCCATACTCTGGCCATCTCCAGGTAGCTCTCATCAAATTTGTTACTAGTGCCGCTCATATACTATCGTTGATATAAATAACGTTTAATATTCTTTTTAGGTGTTTTTTCAAACTCTTCAGGCATAATCTCGACCTTGGATATCTGAGAATAGCCTGGCAGATCCTTGTTGATATCCATCACGCTCTGAATCAGCGCCTGTTGGAACACGTCGTCATCCAAATGTCTGACATCCTTTGCCTCATAGTTAGGATATACCAGCGCGGTAATCCCGACTTTGTCGGCTATCACCAGACATTCTCCCACCAGAGGGAGGTTGTTGAGAATGCTCTCTATCTCCTCCGGATATATATTCTGACCGCTCGGTCCGAGAATCAGACTCTTGCTGCGACCCTTGAGATAGAGGAAGCCGTCACTGTCTATAATTCCCATATCGCCGGTCTTCATCCATCCGTCTTCGGTAAAGCAATGTTTGTAGGCCGAAGGGTTCTTGTAATAACCGGTGAAGACATTGTCACCTCTCACAAGTACCTCTCCCACAATCTTTTCCGGATCCTTGGAATCAATCTTCATCTCCATCCCCGGGGCAATTTTCCCGCAGGAGAATAGCTTGGTCTTATCCCAAGGAGCGAAAGTGACGATCGGGCCGCACTCGGTCATTCCGTAACCCACGGTGTAAGGGAAGTTGATTGAGCGGAAATACTCGTCCACCTCACGGTTCAACGCCGCGCCGCCGATGACAAGCTGGCTGAAACGCCCTCCGAAGGAGTTGATCAGCTTCTTTTTGATCTCCGGTCCGGACATAGTCTCCTTCATAGGGACGACTACATTCTTGTATATCTTCTCTACCACCAGAGGAACCGCCATAATAACGTGAGGTTTCAGAGTGGAGAATACAGAGATCAGCACCTGAGGACTCGGGATGCGGTTCAGGAAGACTACGTGGCATCCTACCTTGAACTCATAGAGGACTTCGAGCATCATCCCGTACATATGGGCTGCAGGGAGAATGGAAACCACGGTGGAGTTGCTGTCGATATTGAACTCCGCATTGTCTCCGAACACATAGTTGGACTGGATGGAGCGGGAAGGAATCATAACCCCTTTCGCGAAACCGGTGGTTCCGGAGGTGTAGCTTATGATCACATTGTCTTCCGGGTCATCTTCATAATAATTTACATCTTCCTTTCTGAATCCGTTCGGATACATTGCAGCAAAAGCTTTGTCCAGATGTTTGACAAAGGATTCGTGCTGACGGTCGACGCAGTAGACCAGGTTAAAATCACTCAGGGTATAGATGGCTTCGACCTTCTCCATATTGATGTCGTTGAAGCTCTCGAGAATCTGCTGACTGACGAACAGCAGCCTTGAATCGGAGTGATTTACAAGGTTCTGAATGTTGCTCGGTTTGAATTCGGAGAGCAGGGGCACAGAGACTGCGCCGTATGTAACAGTGGCGAGCAGAGTTATCGCCCAGTTAACCTGATTCTTGGAACAGAGGGCTATCTTGTCACCTTTCTTGATCCCGAATTCATCGAAAATCAGATGCAGTTTCGCTATTCTCTCGGCCACCTGACCGTAGGTAAGAGTCTGCCCTTCATAATCGGACAGAGCATTCTTATCCCAATTATCCTTAATGCTTTTCTCCAGTATTTTATTTAAAGAACCGGTGATCATAGCTGCAAAGCGTTACGAAACTGTCTGTAAACTGCACAGATGGCTGTAGAGGCCACCTTTTTCCAATAATTGCTTGTGATTGCCACGTTCCACAATCTTACCCTCCTGAATCACAATTATCTCATCTGCGAACTGGATAGTAGAAAGTCTGTGGGCTATCACTATCGAAGTTCTGTTTGTCATAAGTTTTGTCAAGGCATCCTGGACCAGACGCTCGCTCTCCGTATCGAGAGCCGATGTGGCCTCGTCCAGAATCATAATAGGAGGATTCTTGAGAACCGCCCTCGCTATGGCTATTCTCTGCCGCTGACCTCCTGAAAGTTTGCTTCCCCTGTCTCCGATGTTGGTGTCGTAGCCCTGCTCCATCTGAGAGATGAACTCGTCAGCGTTGGCGATCTTCGCAGCGGCTATAACCTGCTCTCTTGTGGCATCCTCCATCCCGAATTTGATGTTGTTGAATACCGTGTCGTTTAACAGTACCGCCTCCTGGGTCACGATGCCCATCTGCGACCTCAGCGACCTGAGAGAATATTTCTTTATATCAACTCCGTCAAGGAGAATCGAGCCCGACGTAGGATCCCAGAAACGTGGGATCAAATCGGCTATTGTAGATTTGCCGGCTCCGGAAGGTCCTACGATGGCAACCATCTTCCCTTTCGGAACGGTAAAATCTATATTCTTCAACACAGGCTCCTCCTCATAGGCGAATGAGACATCCTCGAACCGGATGGACTCTTTGAATTCCTCCAGAATGACAGGATTCTCAGGATCTTTTATCTCATTCTGCACATCCAGGATGGCGAATATCCTGTTACCTGAGACAAGTCCCTTCTGAATGCTGGCGTAAGAGGCCGCAATGGCTTTTGCCGGCTCCAGAACTCTCCAGTAGAAACCTATGTACACAACGAATGCCGTCCAGGTCATCCCCAGCTCTCCGCGCATATTCAGCCATCCGCCTGCAAACAGGACGATGGCCGCCACCGTAATTCCCAGAAACTCTGACGTAGGTGAAGCCAGCTCCTGCCTGTTGGCGATCGAGCGGCTTATTCTCCTGTGCTCTTCTTAGTTCATTTCAAAATTACGCTCGACATATTTCTGCGCGTTGAAAGCCTTGATGATGCGGGAGCCTGAAATCGCCTCCTCGAACTGGCTGAGAATCTTGCCCATCAGGGACTGGGTCTCGACGGCGCCCCTTCTCAAATGGTGGGTGATCTTGCTGATAACCACCGCTGAAAGAGGAAGGGCTATTAGAGAGATCAGAGTCAGTTTCGGCGACATATAGAACAGCATCGCCGCAAAACCTATCACAAGCAGCGGTTCACGGAATATGATATGGAAGCTGCTTGCGACAGTATTCTGCACTTCATTTACATCGTTTGAAATACTTGAAAGAATATCCCCCTTACGCTGGTTGTTGAAGAATCCGATGTTCATATCGGAAATCTTGTCGAACAGATCCCTTCTTATGTTGCACATCATCTTGGTCTTCATATTCACCAGAATTCTCTGAGAGAGGTATCTGGTGAGGTCCGAAAGGAATGTAGCCAGAACGAGCATTGCGCAGACGAAGATCAGCCCGTTGAGAACACCCTGAGAGATGATGTCGGACAGATAGTAGCTGAAAAGCTCCTTCACATAATCCAACGACCACTCGAAAGAGGGTTTCGCGAGGACTTCCGCCACGTTCTGCGGCTCGAAGAGGACCGACAGGACCGGACCGATGAGCGCATAGTTAGCCACACCGAAGATTACCGACAGAATGGACAGTACAAGGTACCCCGGCCAGTATCTACCGTACGGCTTAGCGTAGGAGAGTAATCTTTTAAATGTTTCCAAACTCCGAATTATTCTTCAACTCCTTGGTAAGGCTTAACCTCAAGAAGTTCCACTTTAAAGATAAGTGCCTGCTCAGGACCCATCGGACCGTACATACCGTATCCCAAAGTTGCAGGGACGTAAAGCATGATCTCGCCGCCTTCGCCGACATATTTGATACCTTCAGTCCACCCTTCGATAACCATATTGAGCGGGAATGAAACCGGCTCCGGATCCTCACCTTCAATGTAAGTTGTGTCAAAGACCTCGCCGTCAACTGTAGTACCTTCGTAGTAAACTGTAACGGTATCTTGATCAGAAACAGCTTTTACAGATGAACCCGGGTTGATGATCTTGTAGCGAAGACCGCTTTCTGTCTTGATCACGCCCTCTTCTTTGTCGATTTTCTCAAAGAATTTGTTTGCAGCTTCGATGTTTGTCATTGACATAGCTGTAACTCTCTTAGATGAGAATGAGGACATATTCTCGTTGATATAGTCCTGATCGAATTTTGTGTCATCCAAATCCTTGATTGCATCTTTGTAACCAGCAACGATCTGGGCAAGGTTAAGGTCACCTATATCATTGTTAGTAACCATTTTAGCCAAATATACACCGATAGTGTAACTTGCTGTGTCAACATCCGCCTTGCTCAAGCCTTTAGGTTGCGGTTGAAAAGATGGAGCTTTCAGACAAGAAGCAGCCATTAGGACAACTGCCATTAGTAAAACTGAATTTCTGAGTGTTTTCATTTCTGTTAGTATTTATTGATTATTTGTCTTACATAGTATTAACTTGCGAAGATACTACTTTTTTGTGATAGAATCTATTAATCGGGGCTGTTAAAATAATGCCAAAATAAATTTGGTCGTTAAACTATCTTTCATTATCTTTATTAAGATTTTACTATTCAGTCCTAACAGAGGTGAATATAGACAGAGCAGAGATACACAATAAGCTTAAAACATTCTTCGGGTTCGACTCTTTCAAGGGCCAGCAAGAG
>JAGDBY010000129.1 GCA_017958765.1 Bacteroidales bacterium
GTGATATACCAGACTGTTAGGGATCAGACTGTTGTCCGCAATCATAGCTTCACTTCCGATCTTGACTGAGAGGTCCACTTTCTCTTCAGGCTCCTCGAAGACTATGTCGGAAGGGAACGGAGCGAGGCTGTGCTTTGTGAAATGATAGACAGGCCTCTCCTCTTCGACATCCTCTTGCAGCGAAGGCTTCTCTTTCTCTTCCATATCGGGGATAGGAAGTCCGCTCAGAATGCAATCCATTTCAGCCTGCTGCAAGTCGTAGGAGAGCTCGCTGAAGCGGCCCTGAAGTTTGAACAGATTCTGCTCCGCCGAGAGAAGTTCCTTCTCATAATTCTGCATCGCAGAGGATGAAGTGGCCTGCAGATAGAGACTTCTCAGCTCCTGCTGTCTGCTCTCGAGAGCGGCTATTTCGGCCCTGTTAACCTCAAGGGCTTTATATGCCTCAATGTATTTGGCCAAGACGGGATCGGACACATTAATCTCCTCAGTGACAGGCTCTTCTACAACCTTCTCCGGGATCGGGGTAATGTTCAGCTTCGCAATCTGCCTAGCCTCGGCTATTGAAGACACCGCTGTTTTTATAGGGGTGCTCTCGTATTTTGCGACATATATTTTGACACTGTCTTCGCTGCAGTCTCTGTTGCTTGCAAAGAGGGTGAAATTACCGTCCGGAGAATTTGAAAAGAGGAAGTCGTCGTAAGTGGAAGAGAATGGGAAACCGAGATTCTCCGGAGCTCCCCACTCGCCCGAAAATTCGTCCCACCTACTCTGGTATAAATCGAAACCGCCCATTCCAGAGAGGCCCTGAGACGAGAAATAGAGTGTTTTTCCGTCACTCGACAACATCGGAAAAATCTCGTCTTTTGAGGATGTAATAGCCGGAGAAGCCAGCGTCGGAGGGCTCCAAAGGGTGCCATTTATTCTGTTTGTAACATAAATGTTACACACTCCCTTCTCATCCTCGGCAGAGAAAACCATCCTGTCGGAACCGTCGTAGAATACTATCGATCCGTCCTGTCTGACCTTCCACGCGCCGTCCTGCAAGTGGCTGTAATAGAGGAAGAAATCCTCTCTGGACACTGTCAGTGTCTGCCAAACCTCAGGCCTTGTGGCATACTGGAGCATACTGTACCCGTTTTCGCACAGGGTAACCTTCTCAAGAAGGAGGTTATTGTACTGAGAATCCTGACTGACGGACATCGCCTGATTGTAGTAATTCTCCGCCCCTTTAAAATCGTAGTTTCTAAGCAGCCTGTCACCTGTTCTCTCCAACTCCGCCACACTTTGGGCAAAGACGCCCTGCGACAGAACAGCCAGCAGCACCAGTGTGAGATATATGTTTAAACGTTTCATTTTGAGGAAAAAGTGGAAACAAATTTACTAAATACTTTATATTTTAGGAAAAAATAGTATTTTTGCAGACTATTTTCGACGAAAAGTAATTTTAAAATAACTAACATACTATGCAAAGTAAAGGCGCCATTAGATTAGTGGCTATTCTCATCGCTCTTGCGTGCCTTTTCCAGCTCTCATTCACGCTGGTAACAGCATTGCAAGAAAAAAAGGCTGCGAAGTATGCTGACGGCCAAGTTGCCTTAGCGCAAAATCAGCCTTCATTCAATGATGTCAGCGAATACGACAAGGTATTCTTCCTTGATTCAGTTCGCACTGCGGCAAACAGCACATATTTGGATTCAATCTCTACCGAGAAGGTTTATTTCGGCTACACATACAAAGATGTGAAGGAGAAAGAGATCAACCTTGGTCTTGACCTTAAGGGAGGTATGAACGTGATGCTTCAGCTCGATTTGGCTGAACTGGTACGCTCCTGCGCCCGCGCAAAGACTACTCCGGAGTTCCAGAGAGCATTGGCACTCGCCAACGAAAGAGCCGTAGATTCTCACGAAGACTACATTTCTCTTTTCGCTGCAGCTTGGAATGAGATTGCTCCTACACAGAGACTGTCGTTTGACATTGACATTGACAAACTCAGCGGAGACATCAAGAACAAATCCAGAATCACCAACGAAGAGATCATCGATCTTCTCCGTCAGGAGGCTGAAAGCGCAATCAACAACTCTTATTCAGTTGTAGAGCGCCGTATCAACCAATTCGGTGTCGCTCAGCCGAACATCCAGAAGATTGCCAGAACAGGCCGTATCCTCGTGGAACTTCCGGGTGTAAAAGAGCCTGAGCGTGTTCGTAAGCTTCTCCAGGGAACAGCTTCTTTGGAATTCTGGCACACTTATACATATCAGGACATCGTTCCTTTCCTTCAGGAAGTTAACGACTCTGAAAGAGAGAAACGCGCCGCTTTGGAACCTGTAGTTACCTCTACTGCCGAGCAGACTTCCGCTTCAGAGCTTTCACAGGCACTGGCAGAGCAGGCTAATACCACAAACGAGGTTTCCGATGCATACGCTAAAGAGAACCCTCTCTTCGCAAAACTCATCCCTACCGGAGCCAATACAAACGCCTGCCTCGGTCTTGTACACTACCGTGACACCGCTGAGGTAATGCGTATGATCAAAGAATCCAACGTGGCATTCCCTAACGATTTCGTTCCTGCTTGGTCATTCAAACCAAGCTCTTGGGATGCTTCAGGCCTTATGTACGAATTGGTGGCCCTTAAGAGCACAGGCGGCAAGGGCGCAGTTCTGGACGGCGGCGTAATCACCTCAGCACGTGTTAACTACAACCAGATTTCTGGTAATGCCGAGGTTAGTATGACAATGAACAACACCGGTTCTGCCCGTTGGGAGGTTATCACAGAGCAAAGCATCGGACATCAGATTGCAATCGTGATGGACGGCAGCGTATACTCATATCCTAACGTTCAGAACAAGATCAGCGGCGGTAGCAGCCAGATCACCGGTAACTTCACTCAGGAAGAGGCAAACGACCTTGCAACAGTGCTTAAATCAGGTAAACTGAGCACCCCTGCACGTATCGTTCAGGAGCAGGTTGTAGGTCCTTCACTCGGTCAGGCTTCAATCAAAGCCGGTATGCTTTCATTCCTGTTGGCATTCTTGCTGGTGTTGATCTATATGATATTCTTCTACCGTAAAGCCGGTATCGCAGCCGACATAGCATTGCTCTGCAACGTGCTCTTCCTGTTCGGCTCTCTGGTATCATTCGGAGCTGTTCTTACACTCCCTGGTATCGCCGGTCTCGTGTTGACAATGGGTATGGCCGTGGATGCCAACGTGATTATATATGAGCGTATCAAAGAGGAGCTTCGCGCAGGCAAGGCCCTCCGTCTTTCAATCTCAGACGGTTACAAGAACGCTTACTCAGCAATCGTCGACGGTCAGGTGACTACATTGCTTACAGGTATCATCCTCTACTTCTTCGGCAGCGGAGCAGTTAAAGGATTCGCAGCAGTGCTGGTTATCGGTATCATCACTTCTGTGTTCACCTCAATCTTCATCCCGAGACTTATCTTCGAACGCAGACTTGCAAAGGGTAAAGACATCACATTCGATTCTCCTTCAACAAGAAACTTCCTGCAGAATACCCACATCGACTTTTTGGGTGCAAAGAAGATCTCTTACCTTGTATCAGGCATCGTATGCGCAATCTGCCTTCTGTCTTGCATCTTCAGAGGATTCTCTCTCGGCGTTGACTTCAGCGGCGGCCGTACTTACGTAGTCCGTTTCGACCAACACGTTACAGCTGAGGCAGTCCGTGCAGCAACTCTTGATGAATTCGGCGAGGCTGCAGAGGTTAAGCAGTTCGGTAGCGCTTCTCAGATGAGAATCACTACAAAATATAAAGTGAACGAGATCAGCCAGGAGGTTGACAAAGAGATCGAAGGCAAGCTCTACAATGCCCTCAAGACATTCTTCGTTGACCAAATGTCTCTCGAGCAGTTCTCTTCAACACTGGACAACCCTAACGGTATCATCTCTTCAGACCGTGTAGACGCAACTATCGCGAGCGAAATGCAAAGAGAATCAGTTATTGCGGTTATTCTCGCTTTGATTGTAATCTTCGCTTACATCGCTATCCGATTCAGGAACTGGACTTGGGGTATCGGAGGTGTCGCATCTCTGATCCACAACTCAATTATCGTGATCGGATTCTTCTCACTGTTCACCGGTATCCTGCCGTTTACATTGGATGTCGACCAGACATTCATCGCTGCGGTGCTTACAATCATCGGTTACTCAATCAACGATAACGTGGTTATCTTCGACCGTATCCGTGAATACAGGACTCTGTATCCTAAGCGTGAACTTAAAGAGAATGTAAACGACGCGTTGAACGCTACTTTGTCAAGAACAATCAACACCTCTTGCTCAACCTTGATCGTGTTGATCGCAATGGCAATCTTCGGCGGTGAGTCAATCCGCGGATTCTGCGTTGCCTTGACTCTCGGTGTTATCGTAGGTACTTACGCTTCACTGTTCATCGGTACACCTATCATGTACGATTTGAACATGAAAAGAGCTGCCAAGAAGAGCAAATAGTTCTTCCTGACACAGAAAAAAAGAGCCCTGACCGAAGTCAAGGCTCTTTTTTTTGCTTTAAATGCCCGTATTTAAATCTTCTTGAGCAGATTGACCAGATCCACCTTTTCGGCGATAACGGCCTTTAAAGAGGAAATATCGACCCTCTCCTGCTCCATTGTATCCCTGTAACGGATGGTGACTTTGTTGTCCACCAGAGAATCGTGATCCACGGTAATGCAGAACGGGGTTCCGATAGCATCCTGACGGCGGTATCTCTTGCCGATACTGTCTTTTTCATCGTACTGGCAGTTATAATCGTATTTGAGCATATCCATTATCTCCTGAGCCTTCTCAGGGAGACCGTCTTTCTTCACCAGAGGAAGCACGGCGGCCTTTACAGGGGCAAGGCTGGCCGGAATTGAGAGCACGACTCTCGTCTCGCCGTTCTCCAGAGTCTCTTCTTTGTAAGCTGATGAGAGAACTGCAAGGAAGCAGCGGTCCAGACCGATGGATGTCTCAACTACGTAAGGCACATAGCTTTCGTTCTTCTCAGGGTCGAAATACTGTATTTTACGGCCGCTGACACGCTGGTGATTGCCCAGGTCGAAATCGGTGCGGGAGTGGATTCCTTCAAGCTCTTTGAATCCGAACGGGAATTCGAACTCGATGTCGGTGGCTGCGTTTGCATAGTGAGCCAGCTTCTCGTGGTCGTGGAAACGGTATTTCTCGTCTCCCAGTCCCATAGCCTTATGCCAGTTGAGTCTGAGCTCTTTCCACTTCTTGAACCACTCCATCTCGGTACCAGGCTGAACGAAGAACTGCATCTCCATCTGCTCGAACTCTCTCATTCTGAAGATGACCTGGCGGGCAACTATCTCGTTTCTGAACGCTTTGCCTATCTGAGCGATTCCGAAAGGAATCTTCATACGGCCGGTCTTCTGAACATTCAAAAAGTTTACGAAAATACCCTGAGCGGTCTCCGGACGGAGGTATATCGTACCGTCTTCTCCGGAAATATTGCCCAGCTGAGTTGAGAACATCAGGTTGAACTGGCGCACTTCGGTCCAGTTCTTGGTTCCGCTGATCGGGCAGGCGATATCGGCATCGACGATGATCTGTCTCATCTCGTTCAAGTCGTTGTCATTCAGTGCCTTCACCATTCTGGAGTGGATAGCGTCATACTGGGTTTTGTTCCTGAGAATGTTAGGGTTGGTAGCCCTGAACTGCTCCTCGTTGAAAGCATCTCCGAAGCGTTTGCGACCCTTCTCCACCTCCTTGTTCATCTTCTCTTCGAGCTTTGCCAGATAGTCTTCTATAAGGACGTCCGCTCTGTATCTTTTCTTAGAATCTTTATTGTCGATAAGAGGATCGTTGAATGCTCCCACGTGACCGCTGGCCTCCCAAACCTTAGGGTGCATAAAAATCGCGCTGTCTATTCCGACAATATTCTCGTGAAGGCGTACCATTGAATCCCACCAATACTTCGTGATGTTGTTCTTCAATTCTACACCAAGCTGCCCGTAATCGTATACAGCGCTCAATCCGTCATATATTTCACTGCTTTGGAAAATAAATCCGTATTCTTTGCAGTGAGCAGTCAGATTCTTAAAAACTTCTTCTTGTGTCATTTTATAATAATTGATTTAATAATTCTTTCACAAACGGCCTCTCAGTGACCTGCGGATGAGGAATTGTCAGCCTTTCAGTATTTATCACGGCATCGTCGAACATCAGAATGTCTATGTCTATCACCCTCGACTCGTAAACCCTTGCTCCGCTACCGTCATATTTGGCTGTGTGCGCCGGGCGCCCCATCTCAATCTCCACTTTCTGGCATATATCCAATAGATGTTCCGGCGTCAGGGAATCCTCCCTCTCAAAAGCTAAAACTCTGTTCAGAAATGCCGGTCCGTCGAACCCTATCGCCTTTGTCACAAGCACTTTGCTCTTCACAAAATGAGCCTTGAGATACCTCTTCAACAGCGATTCGGCCCTGGCGATATTAAGCCTCTTACATCCCAGATTGGTCCCGAGCAGCAAATAAATCATCTTCTACAGTAATCCTAATTCCAACTTGGCCTCTTCGCTCATCATATCCTTATTCCACTCCGGCTCGAAAACAAGCTCGATTACAACATCCACCACTCCCGGAACGTCCCTTACAGCCTCCGCCACATCCTCCACCAACTGGTCTGCAATAGGGCAGTTAGGCGCCGTCAGAGTCATTTTAAGGTCCACTTTATGGTCCTCATCCACATTTATCTCGTAGATAAGCCCCAGGTCATATACGTTTACAGGTATTTCAGGGTCGAAAACCTGCCGTAGGGCCATCACTATATTGCCTTCAAGGGCGGTTTTAGCATTCTTATCCATCTAGCAGCCCTTTTCTTTATAAGCCAGACTGTAATTCATTATCTGTTTGATCATAGAGACAAGTCCGTTCGCACGGGTCGGGGATAGATTCTCCTTCAGTCCTATCGTCTCCAGAAATGAAAGGTCGGCGTTTAATATATCATCCGGCTTCTGGCCGTTGAACACTCTGATTAACAATGAGATAATCCCTTTGGTGATAATAGCGTCGCTGTCCGCGGTAAAATAGAGCAGACCGTCCTCCATCCTGCAGTCGAGCCATACCCGGGACTGGCAACCGGCGATGAGATTCTCTTCAGTCTTCTTTTTCTCATCGATCTGCGGCAGGGATTTGCCCAAATCTATGAGATACTCGTATTTGTCGAGCCACTCGTCAAAAGAGGAGAACTCCTCGATGATTTCCTTCTGTATATCTTTAATCTCCATTACGAAAGCATTTTAATAGTTTTGGCAAGAGCGTCGGCAAAGATATCTATCTCTTCCTCAGTGTTATACGGAAGCAGCGAAACTCTTATCAACCCCTTCTCCGAGTATTTCTTCACGATAGGTTCGGCGCACATAAGACCAGATCTTACCGCGATCCCCATCTTATCCAAAATCTGGGCCGCATCCTCAGGATGAACTCCGTCTATAGAGAATGAATACAGAGGAGTTCTAGTTAGCGAGCCGTCAGAATAAGCACCTGCCAGATGAAGCCCTGCGACTCTTCTA
>JAGDBY010000023.1 GCA_017958765.1 Bacteroidales bacterium
CACCAACTGCGGCTCAAGCCGAGACCGCAGCTCCGGCACCCGCACCCGCCCCTGAAGAGCCTAAACCTGCTCCGAAGATTGTAGATACCGGATTCTCCATCAAGAATCTGATAAGCGAGATCGAGCAGGATGCCAATAGCGGAGCAAAGGCAGAAGACCGGGATGAAGAGCGTTCTCTGGAACCTGTTGATTCAGAGAAGATTGAGAAGGCTTGGAAAGAGGTTGTGGATTCTATCAAACAGCCGCGTCTCCAGGCAGAATTGAGCAGGTTTGTGCCTGTGTACAATGAGCAGGAGAATACCGCCACTCAGTATGTTTCCAACGCGAATCAGAAGAGCTGGATAATGTCCAACTGCTTCTTCGCCCTGGAGTCCGCTCTCCGCAAATCCCTCAGGAACAGAGATACGAAGCTGATAATCGAAGTCCTTCCTGACACCGCACCGAAAGAAGTTAAACCCTATACCTCTTCAGAGATAGCTCAGGCAATGAGAGAGAAATCCAAGGATATGAAGACCCTGGAGCAAACTTTTGAACTGGAATTGATGTAATTATGAGACTGCACTGTGAAAACCTCGTTAAGAAATACGGTATGCGTACCGTAGTCAAAGGGGTGTCAATCGAAGTTAATCAAGGGGAGATTGTCGGTCTGCTCGGTCCTAACGGAGCAGGCAAGACCACCAGTTTCTATATGATCACCGGTCTGATCAAGCCTAATGCGGGCCGTATCTTCCTGGACGATGATGAGATCACCGATCTTCCTATGTACAAGAGGTCTCAGAAAGGTCTGGGATATCTTGCCCAGGAGGCGTCAGTCTTCAGGAAAATGAGTGTCGAGGACAACATTATGTCCATTATGGAGCTCTCCAACTTCACAAAAGAGGAGAGGGAAGAGAGGCTCGAGTCGCTCATTGACGAGTTCGGCCTTCACAAAGTGCGCAAGAGTATGGGTATCCAGCTCTCGGGAGGCGAGAGGCGTCGCTGCGAAATTGCAAGGGCTCTCTCCATCAACCCTAAGTTCATCCTTCTGGATGAGCCGTTCGCAGGAGTGGACCCTATCGCAGTTGAGGATATTCAGCACATCATAGCAAAGCTCAAGACCAAGAACATAGGCATCATCATCACCGACCACAACGTCCACGAGACGCTGGCCATCACCGACAGAGCCTATCTGCTGTATGAGGGAGAGATTCTCAAGAGCGGTACCCCTGAGCAGCTTGCCAACGACCCTGATGTCCGCCGCAGGTACCTGGGACAGAATTTTGAATTGCGCAAGGCAGTTCTTCACGAGAGAAATTAATCTTATTCTAAAAATAGTACTATGAAAAAATTTCTATCAGAATTCAAGGAATTTGCCATGAGAGGCAATGTTCTTGACATGGCAGTCGGTGTTGTTATCGGCGCTGCTTTCGGTAAGATCGTATCTTCTTTGGTAGCCGATATCTTCATGCCTATCATCAGCCTGATCGTAGGCGGTATTGACTTCACCACTTGGAAGTGGGTTTTGGTACAGGCAACAGAAGCTCGCCCTGAGGTGGCCATTACTTATGGAAACTTCATTCAGGTAATTTTTGACTTCATCATCATCGCTTGGGCTATCTTCCTGTTCATCAAGGGAATAAACAAGCTTACAGCTGCTAAGAAAGCTGAAGAGGCAGCCGCTCCTCAAGAGCCGGCACCTACTCCGGAAGAAATTCTTCTTCTCCGTGAAATCCGCGATCAGTTGAAGAATAAATAGTAATTGAGAATATAGAAAAACCCCGACCTGAATGGCCGGGGTTTTTTATTATCCGAAAATCTTAAAGTTTCACGAACAGCTCTATAGCCTGGTATTCTGCCATTCCGAGAGCGTTGTAGAGGATAGCGGTGTTCTGTGTGCGCTCCTCCGCTCTCTGCCAGAATTCGCGAGGGTCGTTGCCAGGGAACGGCACGATGTCCTTTTGAGAGAGGTGGCGGAAGATTGCGTGACGTTTCTTGATAATCTCGCTAGGAGACAACGGAACAGCCATATCTACCAGACCCGGATCCCACTCCATCCAAGCGCCGCGGTACAGCCATACGGTGCAGTGTTTAACCCAAGCCTCGTTGTCGAGTTGGTTGAGGGCCTTGATGACAGCCTCGGAGCATACTCTGTGTGTGCCGTGAGGGTCTGCCAAGTCGCCCGCCATATAGATCTGGTCCGGCTTGATCTGCTGGAGCAGGTTCTTGATAATCTCCACGTCTTCCTGTCCGCAAGGGTTCTTCTTGATGCCGCCTGACTCATAGAAAGGCAGATCAAGGAAGTGGGCGTTGGTGTCCACATTGATTCCGATAGAATCCAGTGCAGCCCTCGCCTCTGAACGGCGGATGGCTCCCTTGATGTTGAGAAGGGCTCTCGGCTCAGCCTGTCCCGGCTTCTTGGAGTCGATAAGCTTCTTGACCTCTTTCAGTCTGTCACCGTAGCCCAGCTGTTTGGCAGCGTCGATATGCTGCATCACAACAGAGTCGTGAACTGCGATGTTTCCTGAAGTCTGATAAGCCACGTGTACGTCGTGTCCCTGTTCTACAAGACGGATCAGGGTACCGCCCATAGAGATCACGTCATCATCAGGGTGAGGTGAGAAGATGATCACCTTCTTAGGGAAAGGCTTTGATTTAACAGGCCTTGTAGTGTCGTCAGCGTTAGGTTTTCCGCCAGGCCAGCCTGTAATTGTATGCTGAAGCTCGTTGAAAGCCTCGATATTCAACTTATCATAAGGACCGTAATCTGCAATCAGCTCATCCAGAGAATTCATCAGATAGTCGTTCAGAGTGAGCTTGAGAATAGGCTTCTGGGTCTGCTGGCAGAGCCACAGGATAGCGCTTCTTTTCAGTTTTGAGGTCCAGTTGCATTTTCCGACCTTCCAAGGAGTAGCTTCACGCTTCAAGTTAGCAGCCGAATTGATGTCGGCAAAGAGCGTAACGTTAGGGTGAGCCTGGAAGTAGGAAGCAGGGCAGTTAGGTGATACCGCATCTTCAGAAGCCTGTTTAACGCAGGCTGCCTTGTCCTCTCCCCAAGCCATCAGGATGACCTGTTTTGCAGAAAGCATCGTGTTGAATCCCATCTTCACGGCAGCCTTAGGGGTAGCCACGAATTCGGTGATCAGTTTGGAAGCGATGGACTTACGGTATTGGTAAGAGAGCATGATGGCTTTGGTGCTGCCTTTGCCCGAACATCCAATCTCATTCAGTCCGACTTCGCCCTGCTCGGTCATTCCGACCAGAAGAAGATCCATACCGGTAGCCGCCTTGTCGAATTCTGCACAGTGTTTCTCGATGTTTTTCTTTCTAGAGCAGCTAGGGATGTGAATGTTCTTCTCAGGAACGTCGATCTTAGAGAAGAATGTGCTGAAAAGGTTGTAAGACCTTGAGTTGACGTCAATCTTGTCGGTAGGCAAGTATTCGTCCGTAATGAAGAATTCAACGTTCTTAAAAGAGACTTTACCTCTCTTATAAGCGTCGATCAGAATCCCCTCGAGGGCAACCGGAGTTGTACCGTTGGAGATACCTATCTTGAAAGTACCTTTTTTAGAAGAATTGATTTTTTTGATGACGATGTCTGCAATGTCTTTGCAGGCTGCTATTTCGTCTTTATAGATTTCCACCGGGATGTTCTCATACGCGTGTAGAATGTCGTAAGGAATATTCTCGGTAATTAAACCACCCTCTTTGAATGAGTCAATCTTTATCATTGTTATTAAAATTATTTCAAAACATCGGTGCAGACCCTGCAGTCTCCGCAGCCAAGGTCGGCACAGGTAGGATTCTTCCCTCTGTGAGTCTTACGCCACAGCTTGAGCTCCTCTTCTTTTGCGCATACGACTCCCCGTTTGCGGAGCTCTTTATTATGGCTGATTTCCCCGTCAGGGAATTGGCCGTCTTTGCGAAAAATGATGTTAAAACAGAGCCCCACAACAGCGACTGCCACCACAACAATGCTCAGTATTAACACTTTAGCCATTTTATATGCATTTAATCTCAGGAGCCAGAGGCTTCCCGCAGACGGTCAGTATAGGCGGAATCTGCATTATCTTGAATGCAGCGCCATTCTGCAAAGATATAATTCTTTCTATTAACTTGTCACTGATACCCCTCTGTATTAACTCCTGTTTTGTGGCGTTTTCTTCGTTTAAAGCGTGCAGAACAGGGTCAAGCTCCTCATAGGCAGGGAGAGAATCAGAGTCTTTCTGGCCCGTATGGAGCTCGGCTGAAGGGGCTTTGGTCATCGTAGATACCGGGATTCTGACCCCGTCTCTGTTGATGAACCGGGCCAGCTCATACACCTGAAGCTTGTAGAGATCGGCCAACACCATAATCGCTCCCGACAGGTCTCCGTAGAGGGTGCCGTATCCTACAGCCAATTCGCTTTTGTTGGAGGTGTTCAGCAGAAGATGTCCGAACTTGTTGGAGTATGCCATCAGAATGAGGCCACGGGTCCTGGCCTGTATATTCTCCTGAGCTACAGTCCATTTGCCGTCGGTGAAGAAACTCTTCATAGACTCCAAGCAGCTGTCGTAGATATCCTTGATAGGCACTATGTCATAGCCGATGCCGAGGTTTTCTGCAAGCTCCACTGCATCCTTTACCGATCCGTCTGTAGAGAATGCTGACGGCATAAGCAGTCCGTGGACGTGTTCGGCGCCTAGGGCGTCAACGGCCAGGGCCGCTACTACGGCGGAGTCTATACCGCCTGACAGTCCCAGTACGGCGTCTTTTTTACCCGCCGAGGTGAAATAGTCTCTTATTTTGGTAATCAGTGTCTCGTAGGCCTTCTTGACAGGCAGTGACGGCTCCAGTATCATTTTAGAAGATAAAAGTATCGCTGATGGCTTTATTCTCATACACTTTCTGCATAATGTCCGCAAAGAGCGGAGCTACAGAAAGAACCGTAAACTTGCTCAGGTCCACATCCTCTCTCTTGGTAAGAGGAATGGTGTCTGACACTATGAACTCGCAGATAGCCGAAGAATTGATCCTCTCGTAAGCGTTGCCGCTCAGGACAGGGTGGGTGCAGATAGCCCTTACGCTCAGGGCGCCCTTCTCCATAAGCATATTTGCGCACTTGGTGATAGTGCCGGCAGTGTCGACCATATCGTCCACGATAACCACGTTTCTTCCCTCCACGTCACCGATAGCGGTCATACTTCCCACTACGTTGGCTTTCTCACGTGATTTGTGGCATATAATCATAGGGCATCCCAGAATTCTCGAATAAGCGTTGGCGCGCTTTGCTCCTCCCATATCCGGGGAAGCGATGGACATATTCTCCAGCTTGAGTTCACGGAGATACGGCAGGAAGATAGTGCTGGCGTAAAGGTGATCCACAGGCATATCGAAGAATCCCTGAATCTGGTCGGCGTGAAGGTCGCAGGTCATAACGCGGTCTCAGCCAGAAGCCTGCAGAATGTTGGCTACCATCTTGGCGCCGATGCTCACTCTCGGTCTGTCTTTGCGGTCCTGTCTTGCCCATCCGAAATAAGGGATTACGGCAATCACCTTGTATGCTGAAGCTCTGTGAGCTGCATCGATCATAAGGAGCAGTTCGAACAGATTCTCTGTAGGAGGAAACGTAGACTGAACGATGAATACGGTGGCTCCGCGGACACTCTCGGTGAAAGCAGGCTGAAACTCTCCGTCGCTGAAGGTGGTGATCTCAGCTTTTCCCAATTCCAAATTCAACTGAGCGGCGATTTTCTCTGCCAGATATCTGCTCTCACGGCAAGAAAAAACCTTCATTTGGTTACCCTGAATTTTATCCATGTTATGATAATGTGTTAAGAATGGTTATTTATAGTGGTTAGTGTTTTTCCGATATAGTCCAGCAGCTCCTCTCTCCCTTTGCCGGTGTGAGATGAAGTGACGAAAACCGGAGGCAGCTCTTCCCAATAATTCAACAGCTCAGCCTTATTAGCCTCCACCTGTGATGTCAGGGCGTTCTTGCCCATTTTGTCGCTCTTGGTAAAGATAATGGAAAAAGGCACACCTTCCTCACCCAACATAGTCAGAAATTCCAAATCATTCTTCAAAAGTTTGTGCCGTGAATCCAGAAGGACAAAGAGAAGCGCCAGCTCCTGACTGTTCAGTGTATAATCCTTGATCATCGAATCTATATTCTCGCGCATCTTCTTTGGGAGCTTCGCAAAGCCGTATCCGGGCAGATCGACGATATACCACTTGCCATCTATGAGAAAGTGGTTCACGCATTGAGTTTTGCCGGGGGTGGAAGAGGTGCGGGCGAGAGATTTCCTGTTGCACAG
>JAGDBY010000130.1 GCA_017958765.1 Bacteroidales bacterium
TGCGCGACTACATCCACCGCTTGACCACTGTCAGTCAGGATATCCTGGTGGAGAGTTCCTACACTATGCAGGATACATTCTACAGAAGTGTAATGCCTTCCATCGCATCTATGATCGTGGGTATAATCGTGGTCTTCCTCTTCAATGTTTTCATCAACTATTACTTCGTGGATCCTATTCTCAAGATAACCAAGGGAATAAATTCATATCGCAAGTACGGAAAAGATTACAATGTAATCATAGACAATGATGACGAGCTGGCTGAACTGAACGATTCTGTCAGCGAGATCGTCAAGGACTGTGAGTCCTATACGAAACAGCAGTAATGAACATTAGGGCAATTTCGAGAAATGTAGGAATAGCATTGATTGTCAGTGCTTTATTTATGTTCCTCTCTGTATTGGTGTCCATCATATACGGAGTGGATTCTTCATTCTCGCCCTTATTGCTCAGCGGTATTCTGACCTTCCTGGCCGGTATCTTCCCGATTATCTTCGTGCCTCGTATTCACAGTGAAATCAACACCAGGGAAGGAGTTGTTATCATAGTTGTTTCCTGGATTCTCTCCTGCGTCTTCGGAATGATGCCGTATGTGCTGTGGGGCGGAGAATTCACCCTTGTAAATGCCTGGTTTGAAAGTGCATCCGGATTTACAACCACCGGAGGTACGATTCTTACCGACATAGAGGCGCTGCCTCACGGACTGCTTTTCTGGCGCTCTTCCACCAATTATATCGGAGGTTTGGGAGTCGTTCTGTTCCTGCTTATCATCCTGCCAAACATAGGCTCGGTCAAGTGGAGAATTTCCCGTATGGAAGTCTCAGATGTGTCCAAGGTCAATTACAACTACAGAACAAACAAGATTGTCAAGGTAATTCTCTCTGTATATCTGGGCCTTACAGCAGTTATGTTTGTGCTTCTGCTGTTGGCGGGGATGACCCCTTTTGACGCCATCAACCATTCATTCACAGCTATGGCTACCGGAGGTTTCAGCACGAAGAATGCCTCTGTAGGAGCCTTCAATTCTCCTTGGATCGAAACAATATTTATGGTGTTCATGGTGCTGGCTTCAATCCATTTCGGCTTGATATATTCTTCGGTGAAACACAGAGATTTCAAGGTTTTCAAAGATCCTATCGTAAGATTCTATCTGCTCTCCATACTGTTCGCTTCCGTTTTTATCAGCATCAATCTGCTCACAAGCGGGACATATGACAATCTATGGGAGGCACTCAGGAACTCGTTGTTCAATGTTATCTCCCTGGGATCTTCTTCAGGCTTCACAATATCCGATACTGCTGTCTGGCCGACATTCTCTATTATGATATTGATATATATGTCAATTCAGTGCGGCTGCAGCGGATCTACAACCGGAGGTATGAAGGCCGACAGAGTTTTGATAATCCTCAAGGCGACCCGTTCACAGCTTCTCCGTACGTTGCACCCGAATGCAGTCGTTCCGGTCAAGTACGGTAAGAATGTGGCAGATCCTTCTATGGTTCAGTCAGTTACGGTATTCGCCCTTTTCTACATTCTCTGCTGCCTGGTATTCGCACTGGTATATGCGGCTATAGGTCTTGATTTTACGGACAGTCTTACCGGGTCGGTGGCTATGATCGGCAACATCGGTCCTGCTTTCGGCAACCTCGGCGCATTCTCCAACTTCGCCGCCGTTCCTACCTTGGCGAAATTCGTAATGGGTGTGGAGATGATTGCCGGCCGTCTGGGTCTCTACGCTATGGTGATCCTGTTCATTTTCAACAAGAGAGTATAATGGGTGTTGACAAATTCTTTGAGAATAAACTAGTCAGCAACCTTGATTTTGATCCTACAGAGGATCAGAAGCATCTTTTCAGTCTGTTGTCGGAGTTTGTAACTCTCAATGACAACAGCGATATAATGGTGGTTACAGGGTATGCCGGTACCGGAAAAACTACCGCCATAGCGGCTTTTGTTAAGACTCTGAAGCAGTTCCAATATAAATATGTACTGCTGGCCCCTACCGGAAGGAGCGCCAAGGTTCTCTCCGGATTTACGGGAGAGAAGGCATTTACAATCCACAAGCACATCTACAGGCAGAAGGCGTTCAACAGCGCCCTGGGACAGTTTGTCCTGGATATAAACAAAGCCAGGGATACATTCTACATCGTGGATGAAGCCTCCCTGATAACTATCGACGGCTCTTCCGGATCGGCCTTCGGAAGCGGAGACCTGCTGGATGATCTGATCAGATATTTCCGCTCCAACACCGGGAACAACCTGATTCTGGTGGGGGACAGGGGACAGCTGCCGCCTATCGGGATGACTGCCAGCCCTGCTTTGGATCTAGATTATCTGTCAGAGTACGGCGAGATAATGAGCGCCGGTCTCAGTCAGGTGGTCCGTCAGGCGAGTGAATCAGGCATTCTCTACAATGCTACGAAGATCAGAAAGACAGTCACTAAGTATCAGGACAGCCTGGCTCAGTGCCCGGTCCCTAAGCTGGAAGTGGATAGGTTCCCCGATATAGAGAGAATCAGCGGAGCAGACCTGATTGAGGCCCTCTCGGATGCTTACGATAAATACGGAAATGACAATGTGGTGGTGCTGTGCCGTTCCAACAAACGGGCGAACAGATATAATCAGGGGATCAGAAACTCAGTGCTGTTCAGGGAAGAGAAATTGAACAAAGGGGATAAACTGATGGTTGTAAAGAACTGTTACCAGTTTCTCGAAGAGATGGAGGACAAGAGCTTCTTTATAGCCAACGGAGATGTAGCTGAACTGCAGAAAATATCACATTATGAAGAGCGGTACGGGTTCACTTTCGCCCAGGCGAGACTGAGTTTCCCCGATTACAACGACGTAGAAATCGAAGCCAAGATAGTGCTGGACACTCTTGACAGCGAATCGGCAAGCCTCACTGCAGAGCAGCAGAAGGCGATTTTCGACGGCGTCTACGAAGATTATGCTGACATAAAAACCAAGAAGAAACGCTTCGAAGCGGTTCGTGAAGACAAGTATTTCAACGCCCTGCAGATTAAGTATGCCGCAGCTATAACCTGCCATAAATCACAGGGAGGAGCGTGGCCCTGTGTCTTTATAGACAATCCGTTCTGGGGAGAAGATATCCAGACCGAAGACCTGAAATGGCTCTATACAGCGATAACAAGAGCATCAGAAAAGGTTTTTTTAGTTAACTTTAGGCCCGAATTTTTTAAATAATTATAGATATGAAAAAGAGTATAGCAGCAGTATTGCTGATGTTTTTGTCATTCTCCTGCTTATTCTCGCATGAAAAGATCCACTTTACCGATGAACAGTTAGCAACCGGAAATTTCCCCAAAGGGCTGTTTAACACCCCTGAAGCAAGGAGAAGCACAATGCCGGTAGCAGCTCCGAGAGCTCAGCTGGTCCCCGGATGGCAAAATCCTACCTATTCTCCTGATTCTACAAAGATCGCTTATACTCTCAACAACGATCTTTACTCTATAGATGTGGCTACCAAGAAGATAACCCGCCACACAAACACTGGCAGCGAGCTGAGTCTGAACGGTTACGCTTCGTGGGTTTACTACGAGGAGATCCTGGGCCGTTCGTCTAACTACAAAGCCTTCTGGTGGTCGCCTGACAGCAAGATTATCGCATTCTACCATTTCGACAATACCCCTGTCCCTATGTTCCCGATTTATCTGGCCGAAGGGCAGCACGGCACTCTGAACGAGACCCGTTATCCTAAGGCAGGAGACGAGAATCCGAAAGTTAAAATCGGCTTCGTATCCGCTGCCGGCGGTGAGACCGTATGGGCAGACTTTGATGAGAATGTTGACCAGTACTTCGGAATTCCTTTCTGGAACGGAGAGGGAGACCGTTTTATGGTTTCTTGGATGGACAGAGCGCAGGACAATCTGAAGCTCTACAGCGTAGATCCTATTTACGGCAACAAATATGAGATTTACTCCGAGCATCAGGACACCTGGATTGACTGGATGGAGCAGATGCTCTTCACCAA
>JAGDBY010000131.1 GCA_017958765.1 Bacteroidales bacterium
CCTTGACGCGGTCGCCACCCATATGGCCACCCATTCTCATACCAGGGAATACCCTTGAAGGTCATGAAGATGCACCCAGAGAACCCGGCTTGCGGAGTCTGTTGTGCTGGCCGTGAGTCTGGCCGCCGACACCCTGAAAGTTATGGCGTTTTACTACGCCCTGAAAACCTTTACCTTTAGAGGTTCCGGTTACGTCTACCCATACGACCTCATCTTTAAGCATCTCTTGAAGATGGGCTACGGTGTAAGTATCTCCCAATTGCAGTGTGCCAGGCTCAAAGCTCTTGAACTCGACAAGTTTGCGTTTAGGAGTGGTTGCTGCCTTTTTAAAGTGGCCCTGAAGAGCCTTGCTGACGTGTTTTTCTGTAGTTTCGTCATAGGCAAGTTGTACAGCGGCATAACCATCTTTCTCTACTGTACGAATCTGCGTAACAACACACGGACCAGCCTCATTAACGGTGCATGGGATATTTTTCCCAGCGGCATCGAACACGGAAGTCATTCCGATCTTTTTTCCAATTAATCCAGGCATTGATAAATTGTTATAAATTAATAAATTAAACAGCCCCGCAAAAATTTCGGGGCTGCAAATATACTATTAATTATTGAAATACCAAATATTTATCAATGATTTCAGGACTTTAAGGAACTATTTTGAGGATGTACGGAAGTGCCGCTACGGCATATTCTGAAGGGACTTTTACCAAAGTGTTGTCCCCTGAGCGTGTGTAAGTGAGAGGAGTGTTCTCTCCGAGAATGGTAACTGTAGCTCCCTCAGGAACTTTGCACTCAAGGGTGACTGTAGCGGAAGGATTCTTCACCGTAGCGTAGAAAGCTGAATCGTCTTTGGCTTTGGTGTAGTCCACGTCAGGTGTGCTGAACGGAGCCAGAATGCGGGAAGCGTAGATACCTTCGCCCCATCTCTCGAGCCATTTTCCTATAGAATGGATCCTCTCTTCCTGAATCTTCGGAAGGGCGCCCTGTCCGTCAAGGTTAACCAGAAGCAGAAGGTTTCCGCCTCTTGAGACGATATCCATAAAGTGAACTATGAACTCTTTGTCTGTCATCACCATTGAAGGGTTGAACTCCTCCATCCAGTGGTTACCGTAGCTCATAGAGATACCTGAGCAAGACTCCCAAGGATGCCATTTTGCAGGGTCGATATTCTCGGCTGTGTCTCCCCATTCGTCGGTATAGAAGTCGCCGCGGATGGTACGGCTGCCGATCAGATTGACTCCCAGGCGGCGGAGAATAGCCTCCTCTGACGGGTCAAGTCTTCCCAGACGGTCGTTGGTGCAGACCTCTTTGCGGCCCTCGGCTGTGTTGTAGAGATATGCTGTGATATCGTAAGAACCGTTTTCGCTGGCATATGTAGACCAGTCTGCGTCGTACCAGAGAATGTCAGGGTCGTACTTGTCGATGAACTCGGTCATCTGAGGGACAATGTAGTCGTACACGAAATCGTTTACGGCCACTTTGCCGCTCGCTTTCCACTCCATATCAGGAGTATAGTCCACTACGCGGCCGCCCCACATCTTGATCTTCAGCTCGTTGTTCACCAGCACAGGATACTCCCACTCGTCAGCCTGTGAGTTGTAGACGCCGAATTTAAGATCCTCGGCCTTGCAGGCGTCGGCCATCTCTCTCATAAAGTCTCTGTGAGCGCCTTGATCCCAAGAGTCTCTGAATGTGTATGAGGAGTTCCAGGTGCAGAAGCCTGAGTGGTGTTTAGCATAAGGGATTACGTATTTAGCGCCGCACTCCTTGAAGAGCTGAGCCAGCTTCGGAGCGTCGAAATCGGTGCCTCGGAACAGGTCGATGAAGTGGTCGCGCTTGAAGTCCTCTCCCCAGTTCTTGACATGATACTCGTGGAATCCGTACAGAGAATGGCCTTTGCGGTAGTTGATGTAGGCTCTGTTCTCATACCAGTCAGGGTAGAGGCGCTCCCCTTTGATGTAAGGGTAGTAGGAAGCCACCGAGTAGATACCCCAATCGATGAACATACCGAGCTTGGCGTCTATGAACCATTCAGGGCATTTATGCTGGTCGATGCCGTATCCGTTAGCCGGGTATTTACCCTCGGCGTTCACTTTCTGTACTTTTTTAACATGCTTTGCAGCGCGTCTCATCATCTTGGCAGACTCTTCCTTTGCAATCTGATGGAGGTCTCTAGGATAGAGCACAGGAGTGTAGTTCTCAGGTCTGCGGTATTTTTCAGGTGCCAGAGGAATTTCCGCCAGGTCGGTATCCATTTCTCTGTTGGCACGGCTTTACGCAGGGGCAGCATCGTAGGTCGATGAGTCATCTGCCGGGGCGGTCTGTTCAATTTGGCTTGCCGTATTGGTGGAGCAAGCAGCGACACATAGACACAGTGCCGTGATTTTTAGGTACTTAGATATGCTCATAGGTCAGAATATAAACGTTTACACAAATCTAGCTAATTGCTGGATTTCTTGCAATACGTCCGACCTAAGAATTTACGATTTGTAGATAGATCCGTTGGCCAGGTTGAGGTGGAGCTTGTATGTCTTGTTGCCGTGGTAGTAGAACATAGCCAGCTGGCTCCCTTTCTCAAAGTAGATTGTATTCAGCAGCGGGTCGGTATTCTTGTTCTTGCACACCGGCTCAGCCCACGCGAGGACATATTCTCCGTTGGACTTTTTGGCCACGATCACGGTATATCCGCGGTGGTCGAAAAGTGCTACCGTGTAGATGCCGCTCTTCTCTTTGCCCTTTGCTTTCTCATAAGCCTGAGCCAGAGAACTTTCAGCCGGAATTCCTCCGAAATTGATCTTCGAAGCGGAAGAGGCTTTCGGATTCTTCGAGAACCACCATTCGAGGGCCTGGTTGGTCATAATGACGTCCTGTCCCAGTTCCACCAACTTGGTATTTTTGTTGAAACGGTCAATGGCCCATCTGTTCTCCATAAGGGACGGATTGTCGATGAAAGATTTGTTGGAAGAACCTTCGATTCTGCCGTCGGAAGTGAGTTTTCCGCTTATGTTGACATCGTGAAGAGAGTTGTCGTTTGTATTGTACACGAATACAGTGTATTCAGCTCTGTCACCTTCGCTCAGAAGGGTGGAGAATGTCAGGACCGGATTTCTCCCCTGATAGAGGTTCAGCGCTGCGGTGGTGTCCTGGAAGCCTGCGAATCTGAGCCCTTTCTCATTGTAAACAGAGTAATCTTCCTCCTCGGCAAGAGCCCATTGCCCGTTTTCGGGAGCGAGGACTGCGATTCTAAGCACGCCCTGGTCGGCAAGAGGGGTGAAGCTGAATACTTTAGGACCTGTTTCAGTCTCTACCGGAAATACCGCTTTGGGGAGCGTCGCCCCTATAAAATCGTTCATCAGCAGCTCGGCTTCCTCCTGTGTCGGGAGTGAAGGGACGGTGCTTTCGGTGCTCTTTTTTACGGTGCCGCAGCCTGCGATAATCAGAGCGCAGAGGGCGTATAGAAATATTTTTTGAGTCATTTTCATTTTTTTGTTGCGCCAAAGGTATGAAAAAAGGTGCAAATTCTTAACTTTACGACATACTAAACAATTATCCTATGAAAAAGTTAATTCTTGCCGTGTTGGCCTTGGTCTGTGCAGCTACTGCTTTCGCACAGAAACCTTCTCTGGACCACTCAGTTTATGATAACTGGAAGTCGGTTGCATCATTGCAAGTCCCTTACAACGGAGACTGGCTACTCTACAACATCAATCCTCAGGAGGGAGATGCTTCCCTCGTTATCCAAAACCTGCGTAACAACAAAACCTATACCGTTCCCCGCGCTTCAGGTGCCGTAGTTAACGCAGACGCTACCAAAGTCGTTTTCAGAATCGCCCCTTTCTTCCAGCAGACAAGGCAGGCGAGAATAGAGAAAAAGAGAGCGGATCAGATTCCTAAGGATACCCTTGCCATCCTCGATCTTGCATCAGGAAAGATCGAGAAGATACCTTTCCTTTCTGATTTCA
>JAGDBY010000132.1 GCA_017958765.1 Bacteroidales bacterium
CACTGAGCCCTACCGCCCTCCCGCTGGCCACGCTGCTGGCATCGATTATGACTCTGGGAGGATTGGGAGAGAACAACGAGCTGCTCGCCACAAAGGCCGCGGGAATTCCTCTCAAGAGAATTCTCTCTCCGCTGATTATCCTCTCCCTCTTCATAGTAATCGGAGCTTTTTTCATCTCAAACAACCTGATTCCGGTCTCTTACAAGAAGATCTACGCCCTCAGGTATGACATCAACAAGACCAAGGACGAGATCAAGATTCCGACGGGGGTATTCTACGACGGAATCGAGGGTTACATTCTCCGCGTAGGGGATAAAGACGAAGAAGGACTGTTCCACGACGTGATGGTGTACGACCACACTGCAAGAGACGGCAACCAGAACGTAACTCTCGCAGAATCAGGATATATCACCATCACTCCAGACAAGAAGAACATGGTATTCGCCCTTAACAACGGCACTACCTACACTGAAGATACCAAGCTCAACTACAGGGACACTGTCCTGGATCAGAACATAATTACGTTCGACTCCCAGACTCTATATATTCCGCTGGACAACTATTCATTCTCCAGAACTGATGAGAATACTTTCGGAAACGAGGTGATGGCTAAGAACCTGGGCACCCTCCGTATTGACCGGGATTCTCTCAACGCAAAGCAGATTGATGAACACTCGGAATATGTCCGGAGATTCTTCTACGACACACAGATTAATTCCTACGGGCAGATCGACACCCTGTCCCTGACTCCTCCCCCTACCGGGGAGTTCCCTTACGAAGAGTGCATCGCCGCAATCGAGGATCCGAACTTCTTGAAAGCGAGGTACTATACGAGTATGATCAGAGACTGCGACGCCACGATAGAGGCCGTAAATACCTACGAGAGAAATACATATCATATTGTCGACCCTCTCAGGAGGACCGTCATCGAGATATACCGCAAATTCACCCTCTCACTTGCCTGCCTAATATTCTTCTTTATCGGAGCCCCTCTGGGAGCGATTATCCGCAAAGGAGGCCTGGGAACTCCGGTGATCATATCCATATTCTTCTTCGTAATCTACTGGGTGGTGGACATTTCGGGCAAGAAACTGGCCCGTGACGGATCCATGACCCCTTTCATAGGAACTTTCATTTCCACTGCGGTGCTGATGCCGATCGGAATATTCCTCACGGCAAAAGCCACCAACGACTCGTCTCTCTTCAACATTGACTCTTATCTCCAGTCTCTGAAGAACTTCCGGAGTAAGGTCGTCGCCCTCTACTACAAGGCGATCGGAGTTTTCAAGAAGAAAGGGGGCAGAATCGATATCGTCTATATGGGTACGCCTGAGTTTGCAGTCGGTCCTCTGAAAGCGCTCATCGAGAAGGATTACAATGTAGCGGCCGTAGTGACCGTCCCTGACAAACAGAGCGGCCGCGGGCTCAAAGTCAATGAGAGCGCAGTGAAGAAATTTGCAGTGGAGAAGGGGATCCCGGTTCTTCAGCCGGTGTCTCTCAAAGACCCTGAATTCCTGTCGCAGCTGAAGAGTTTCAATGCCGACCTGTTTGTGGTTGTCGCATTCAGAATGCTACCTAAAGAGGTCTGGAGCATGCCAAGACTGGGCACTTTCAATCTGCACGCATCGCTGCTGCCTCAGTACAGAGGCGCCGCCCCTATCAACTGGGCTATCATCAACGGTGAGAGACAGACCGGCGTCACTACCTTTATGATTGACGAAAATATAGACACGGGCAACATTCTCTTCAGTGATTCCTGCGTAATCAACAGCTACGACAATGCCGGATCCCTGCACGACACATTGATGCAGATGGGTTCCGAGCTGGTTGTCAAGACTGCGGAAGCCATAGCCCGGGGGACAGCCAAGCCTTATCCTCAGCCGGAATTCTCGGCTATCAAGGCTGCTCCTAAGATTACAAAAGAGACTTGCCAAATAGACTGGAGCAAGAGTGCCGAGGAGATCAACCTCCTCATCCGCGGCCTCAGCCCGTACCCTGCCGCTCACGCTACTCTGCTCCGCGAAGAGGAACAGATTGACGTGAAGATATTCGAGGCTTACGTATGCGACACTGAAGATCCGCGCCCTGCCGGAACAGTTCTCACGGACGGCAAGAGCTATCTCTCCGTAGCTTGCGGAGAATATTCTCTGAGAATTCTCGACATCCAGCTCGCAGGGAAGAAACGCCTTGAGATCAGCGAGTTCCTGAAGGGTTTCAGGGATGCCGACAAATGCTCTTTCGTATAAACGACAGCGAAGATGAAATCACTTGTAATTCTGGCAAACGGCCTTTTTCCGCAGACGGAGAGAACTCTAAAGCTGCTCCGGGAAGCGGATGCTGTGATATGCTGCGACGGGGCAGCCGCCAAGCTGATTGATTTCGGGATTACCCCCTATTCTATCGTGGGTGATCTGGATTCTCTCCCGGAGAATATCACCGAGAATTACAGATCCATTCTCAGAAAAGAGGAAGACCAGCAGACAAACGACCTCACAAAAGCGTTCAAAGCGGCTCTGGAGTATATCGCTGAGAACCATACGGATACGGTTCACATCCTCGGAGCCACCGGACTGAGGGAGGACCACACTCTGGGTAACATCTCCCTTCTGGCTGACTACTCGAAGGAGTGTCCCTGCCCGATCGATATCGTGACCGATTTCGGGAGGATGGTTTCAATCCACTGCACATCGCAGATTGAAGGAACCGTGGGCCGGGAGGTCTCTATTTTCGCTTTTGACAACTCCCTTAGAATCTCTTCCGAAGGGCTTCAGTATCCTACGGACGGGGTTGTCTTCAATTCTCTGTGGCCCGCAACACTGAACAAGGTGGAAAAGTCGCCTTTCAAGCTGACACTTTCCCACCCTGCGGATGTTATTCTATTTTTCGAAGAATTCTAAGCCTTATCTCCTTCCGGCACGTGTTTGTACTGGAACAAAAGGGCGAACAGAATCGCAATCACCAAAGCATAGGCTGCGAAGATATACCAAGCGTGAGCCCATCCAGCCATCTTTACAGCTACTTCAAGACCTGCGGTATATTTTGTAACTACAGCCTGAGCTGCAAGCGAGCCGATAGCCGCTCCCAAGCCGTTTGTCATCAGCATGAACAGGCCCTGGGCGCTCGAACGGATAGAAGGATCTGTGCTTCTGTCCACGAACAGAGATCCGGAGATGTTGAAGAAATCGAACGCAACTCCGTAAACTATCATTGAGAGGATGAACAGCCATACTCCGCCGCCCGGGTTTCCTACAGCGAAGAATCCGAAACGGAGGCACCACGCAAGCATTGCGGCAAGCATAACTTTCTTGATACCCCACTTGCGGAGGAAGAAAGGAATCATCAGAATACACAGTGTCTCAGAGACTTGAGAGAGCGAGATCAGCATATTGGAGTGCTTTACTCCGAATGTGTCGGCATAGATGTCTATTCCCCCGAAGTCACCGATGAATGTATTGGCAAATCCGTTTGAAATCTGAAGGGCCGCTCCCAGAAGGAACGAGAAGATGAAGAAGATGGCCATTCTCTTGTCTTTGAACAGAGTGAAAGCCTTCAAGCCCATAGATTCTACAAGGGACGGTGTCTCTGAAACCGACTTCTCCACTCGGCAGTCAGGCATTGAGAATGCGTAGCAAGCCAGGATGATGCCCAGTCCGCCTGAGATAACGTATTGCATAGCGGAACCTTGGAATCCGAGCAGGTCCACTGCCCACATAGAGCAGATAAAACCGATGGTACCGAAAACACGGATCGGTGGGAAGTCTTTCACCGTGTCGTAACCTGCTTTC
>JAGDBY010000133.1 GCA_017958765.1 Bacteroidales bacterium
CAGCGCATTCTGGATGAACAATCTGGTGGCGAATATGATCTACCCTCGCTATTCTGTAATGGCAGGAGACCTGAGAGACGCTCAGAAAGAGCTTGAAGACTACTACGCAGAAGATGTGGCCAAGGTTACCGAGATCGGTCTTTCTCTTGACGGCGAGGCTCTTACAGAGTACCTTAACACCAAGACAGCCGCTTATACAGACAAGATGATGCGTCGCTGGGACAAACTCTTCAAGCTTATCGTAGTAAAACACAATGACCTCGTGATGCTCCCTTCAGAGAACGGAGAGCTCAAAGGAAATGCCCGGGGCGGCATGACCTATCCCGGTTACAATCAGAGTTTCTACGACCAGATCGGAATCGATCTAGGAAAGAGATATGAGCTCAAGGAGCTGATAATAAGAGCTGAGAGATAATAAAAAAGTGACCCGCTCGGGTCACTTTTTTTCTATCCGTACAGCAAGCCGTCTATCCACAGCATCAGTTTCGTCGGAAGGATTCTAACAAGGAAAGAGAAGAACTTATAATCCGCTCTCGGTGTAGAAGTAGGATTCATTCTCTTCTTGTTCAACTGTTTGCAAATTGCCGAAGCAATCTTTGCAGGAGGCATTCCGCTCTTCTCATCCTCTTCCATCTTGCTTACCGAAGTCTTGAAACGCTTGGTGTAAGCAGACTCATTCTGCGACTCGGCGGTAAACTTTCTGGCGGAAGTGAAACCGGTCTTGGTATCTCCCGGCAGCACGCTGCAGCACTGGATGCCGTAAGGCTTAACTTCAAGACTGAGAGCCTTGGTGTAAATCAGAACAGAGCTTTTTACTGCGCTGTAGAATGTCTGGAAAGGGATAGGCACCAACGCAGCTACGGAGCTGATGGTGATTATTTTACCGAAAGAATTCTCCCGCATAGAAGGAAGAACCGCTTTGATCACATTGTGAGCGCCCCAGAAACAGGTTTCGAACTGATACTTTCCCTCCTCGACGGAAGTCTGTTCAACCGGCCCTGCAATACCGTTTCCTGCATTGCAGACAACAGCATCTATACGCCCTTCAGCCTCCAGAATCTTTGCCACGGCACCGTTGACGCTGTACACATCGGTAACATCCATTACAATGGGAAAAACTTTGCCTGAAACTCCTTCAGGTACCGTGCCACGACGGGATGCTGCATATACGGTTTTACCCTCCTGTGCAAGCATCTTGACGGTGGCGGCTCCGATTCCGGAACTGCCTCCGGTAACCAGAACAACGTCGACTGCCTTTGTAGACATAGCTGTTAGATGATGTTATACTTTTTAAATACTTTCTCTATCTTCTCAAGAGCGTACTCAAGCTGAGGCTTTGTGTGTGTAGCCATCAACGAGAATCTGATCAGTGTATCCTCGGAAGGAACCGCCGGGGAAACCACAGGATTGACAAACAGACCTTCTTCGAACAACTCCCTTGTAACCCTGAATGTCTTCTCATTGTCACGGATGAACAGAGGGATAATCGGTGTAGAGGTATGGCCTATCTCACATCCCATATTCTTGAACCCTTCGATTGCAAAATGGGTAAGATCCCAGAGATGCTGGATTCTTTCAGGCTCAGAGAGCATTATATCGAGAGCTGCATTCACCGCACCCACTGCCGCAGGAGTTGCGCTGGCGCTGAAAATGAATGAGCGGGCGGTATGCCTGATCACATTTGCAGTAGCCTTGTCGGTGGCGATGAAACCTCCCAAAGAGGCGAAGCTCTTGCTGAAGGTAGCCATTATCAAATCTATGTCGTCGGTAACTCCCTGAGCATAGCAGACACCCTGTCCGTTAGGTCCGAAGACTCCCATACCGTGAGCCTCGTCGACCATTATGGCTGCATTGTACTGCTTTGCAAGCTTGACTATGTCGTGCAAAGGCGCTACGTCTCCCTCCATACTGAACACTCCGTCCACAACGATCAGCTTCACCTTGTCAAGGTCGCATTTCTTGAGCTTCTGCTCAAGGGACTCCATGTCGTTGTGTTTGAACTTGTAGTAGGTAGCCATACTCAGACGGCGTCCTTCGATGATGGAAGCGTGATCCCTTTCATCCAGAAGAATGTAGTCGTTACGGTCGGTAACGCTCGGGATTACACCCAGATTAACTTGGAAACCGGTTGAGAACAGAATGGCCTCTTCTTTACCTACGAACTTGGCCAGACGGGCTTCAAGCTGCTCGTGAATATCCAAAGATCCGTTCAAAAAACGTGATCCTGCACAGCCTGTACCATATTTTTTAACCGCTTCGATAGCGGCTTCTTTCACTTTCGGATGATTTGTCAGGCCCAGATAGCTGTTAGAGCCGAACATTAAAACTTTTTTCCCGTCAATTATAACTTCACTATCCTGTTCACTGGATATTGCTCTGAAGTAAGGAAAAATACCCTTTGCTTTTAACTCCTGAGGAGTGGTAAAACGTGATAATTTGTCTTGTAATAGACCCATTATGTGAATAAGGTTTAGTTTTAGTTTTGCAAATATAAAAAAAGTGAGAAAAAGTCGGTACTTCTAGAACACCCACTTTATACCCACGCTCGGCAGACAGTAAAAACCGTGCACATTGCCATAGTCAAGCGAGAGTCTCACCTCACCTCCGACATTCAACTGATCGGTACCGAAGAACTGGCCTACATTGTACCATACCTGAGGTGCAAAGTTGAACCAGAAGTGGCTGTTGCGCGGATATGTCATTTTCTCCATTTTTGCATTGTAATCTACAACGTGGTCTTCCCACAGACAGTCTGCATAACCCTCAAAACGAAGACCTTCCACCGTAAAGGCGTCATTGAAGTAGAATCTCGCCGAAACTTGCATCGGGACGAGCTGGACGGTATTGATGGCATACCTGTACATCACCCTGAGGGCAAGGTAGCTCTTTTCGGTGTCGATGATCTTGTATGAAAGACCTGCAGAGAATGCATTCTTGATATTGCCGTCACGCACCAGACCGCCCTGATATGCCAGGTGGAGGCTGAGTTTGTTCCAACCCTTCGCCCTCTTCCAGAAGAGCAGCTCTCTCTCAAAATTCAGATAAGCTACGCTCGGAGCCTCTATGATGTGAATGTCGTCTCTGTAGTTCAGATCGAACACGCTTCTGATATAGGTTTCACCCAGGTTGTCTTCATTATTGAAATCCATCTGAATGGTAGGGTGCTGATATCCTTTGGTAAATGACCAGCGAGCCTGAAGATCAAACTGCGCGAAAGCGGAGAATGAACAGACTGCCAGAAGTATAAGTACTGAGAATGATTTTTTCATAGCTATAATGTTACTTGACTGCGACTACCTCTGCCTCCACCAGAGCCCCTTTAGGAAGGGCGGCAACCTGAAAGGCGGCCCTTGCAGGATAAGGAGCGGAGAAATACTTCGCATAGACCTCGTTAAGAGTAGCGAAATCTCCCATATCTTTCAGATAGACAGTGGTTTTGACAACGTCACTGAAGTCGTAGCCTGCGTAATTGAGAATATTCTTGAGATTTGTAAAAACCTGCTCCATCTGCTCTCTTGCGCCGCCCGGGACAAATTCTCCGGTAGCGGGGTCGATAGGAATCTGACCTGAAACATAAATAGTGTTCCCTGCAATGACTGCCTGGCTGTAGGTACCTACGGCTGCAGGAGCATTTGGACAGCTGACTATTTTCTTTTCCATAGAACTATTTGTTGATAGCTGTGTCGATAAACTCATCCAGAACCTCGATTGCATCTGCGTCGATAGCGCCGAGGAATGACTTGAAGATCTTGCCGTCCTTGCCAATGACATATGTTCTCGGGATGGACTTAGGAGCGTAATTGAGGAACTGTGCCCTTTCCGGGTCTGAAATAATGAAATCCTTGATGTATGAGTACTCGGCTTTCTGAACGAAAGGAGCTATGTCTTCCACTTTCTCGTCAACTGAGACGGCGATGAAGTTGAAATTAGGATTCTTGAGATACTTGTCCACAACGGCTGCAAACTCTGGGGTTCTCAGCTCCTGTGCGCAGAATCGGCACCAGGTAGCCCAGAAGATAACGAGATTCACCTTTCCCTGTTGCAGCTGAACATTCTGACCTGTGAGAGGATTGACACCCTTCAACATAGGGGCGGCTTCACCGTTTTTCAAACCGTTGGAATTGTTATTTGCCTGTCCGTATGCAGATATAGCCATAACAAGGCAAATGCTGAGAATTAAAATTTTCTTCATTGCTTCGATTATTTAAGTTACAAATATAACAAATCAACTTAAAAGATTAACTTTGTAAAGCAAAAAAAATCTTGACCCAGCACTATGACCGCACCCGTTTTTACCCCGTGGACTCTTTTCACCGACTTGGGCCTTATCGGACTCCTTCTGTTGATTGGAAAGCTGGTCAGGGTGAAGGTCAAACTGGTTCAGAAACTGTTCATTCCCCCAAGCCTTATAGCAGGTCTGCTAGGCCTTGTCCTGGGCCCTGAAGTGCTCGGATGGCTCCCGTTCTCCAACTTTATTTCAGTATATCCGGCCATTCTCATTGCGCTGGTATTCGGAGCGCTGCCTCTCTCTTCAGACAGCTCGGGCTTTAAGAGCACATTCAAAAGAGTGGTCCCTCTCTGGGCCTATTCTCAGTTCGGAATGCTGTTCCAGTGGGGAATTATGGGAATCATCGGAATCGTAGTTTTCAAGGCCATATGGCCGGAACTTAACGACGCATTCGGAATAATGCTCTCTACCGGCTACTACGGAGGACACGGCACTGCAGCCGCCATCGGAAGCGCTTTTGAAAACGGCGGATGGAACGAGGCGGCAAGCCTGGGGATGACCACCGCTACCGTGGGAGTCGTTCTGGCTATCATCGGAGGTCTGGCCATCATCAAGGCTGCCACCAAGAGAGGCGACACCAGATTCATCACCGATTTCGACAATCTTCCTTCAGAACTGCGTACCGGACTTATCCCTGAAGAGAAGAGAGAAAGCAGCGGAAAGTCCACTACATCAGCTATCTCCATCGAGTCTCTCACCTTCCATTTCAGCTTGGTTCTGGTGAGCGCCCTGGGAGGCTACCTCCTCAGCCTTGGAGTGAAGAAGCTCAATCCGAGTCTCGACATCCCTGTATTCAGCGCCGCTTTCGTGGTGGGTATTCTCCTCAAGCTCCTTTTCAGCAAAACCAAAGTTACCGACTACATAGACAGAAAGACCGTTTACACCATCAGCAGCTTCTGCACCGACATTCTGGTGGCCTGCGGAGTTGCCTCCATCAAGCTCAGCGTAGTTGTAAAATATGCAGTTCCTCTGATCTGCATATTGATCGTAGGCGCCTTGATAGTCTATTTTACAGTATTCTTCTTCGGCAGAAGAGTCATTAAGAATTATTGGTTCGAGAAGTCGATTTTCGCCTGGGGATGGTGGACCGGCACAATGGCGATGGGTATCGCCCTGCTCAGACTCGTGGATCCTAAGCAGGAGAGCAAATCTATGGATGACTACGCTCTGGCCTACCTGCCTTGCGCCCCGGTGGAGATACTGCTCATCACTTTCGTGCCTATTATGTTCCTACAGGGTCACGGACTGATATTCTCCGTCATCTGCGCCCTGATAGGCATCGCCATCATTCTTCCGTTTTTGATAAAAAAGAAAAATAAATAAGGGTTATGAAAAAGATAAGGTTTGCCACCATCGGCACAAGCAAGATCACACGCTCCTTCCTCAACGGAGCAAGACACGACGAAAGATTCGTTCTTTCAGCAGTTTACTCGAGAAGCGAAGAGACTGCCAAAGCATTTGCGGCAGAGTACGGAGCACAGAAGATTTACACCTCGCTGGAGGCTCTCGCCGCCGCCAAGGATATTGACGCGGTATATATCGCCTCCCCTAACATCTGCCACGTTCCGCAGTCTGTTATGATGCTGAATGCAGGCAAACACGTAATGTGCGAGAA
>JAGDBY010000134.1 GCA_017958765.1 Bacteroidales bacterium
ACACCAGACCGGCGCCGACCCTCAGCTCGACTGTGGATTCATCCTCAGAGAGGATCTCTATCCGCCTGTCCGTGCAGTGAAACACAGTTCCCTCGAAATCCTTCGTAAAAAGGAGGTTGCTCGCTTTGCCGATATGCAAATACGGCTTGGGAGCACTCTTAAGAGCGCTTTTAAGCTGCTCAATATCAGAGTACTCCACAAAAGAGGAGGCTGAAACCTTTATTCCGAAAGTATTGTCGATACAGTGCATTACTCAACCCTTGTGATGACTGCTCCGAGAGCCTTCAGACGGCCCTCTATATTCTCGTAACCGCGGTCGATCTGTTCGATGTTGTTGATTCTGCTCTGGCCGTTGGCTCCCATTGCGGCAATCAGAAGCGCGATGCCGGCTCTGATATCCGGAGAGGTCATAACTCTGCCCTGAAGCTTCTTGGCGTGGTTGTGGCCTACGACAACGGCTCTGTGAGGGTCGCAGAGAATAATCTGAGCTCCCATATCGATCAGCTTGTCGACGAAGAACAGACGGCTTTCGAACATCTTCTGGTGGATCAGCACACTTCCTTTGGCTTGGGTAGCCACAACGAGCATAACGCTCAGTAAGTCAGGCGAAAGTCCCGGCCAAGGAGCATCCGCCACTGTCATAATGGAGCCGTCCAGGAAGGTGGAGATGGCATACTCTTTCTGAGCTGGGACGAAAATGTCGTCACCTCTCTGCTCCAGGTTGATACCCATTCTCTGGAAGCTGGCAGGGATGATGCCCAGATTCTCGTAAGAGACGTTCTTTATGGTGATCTCGCTCCTGGTCATAGCGGCCAGTCCTATGAAACTGCCCACTTCTATCATATCCGGGAGAATGGTATGTTCCGTCCCGTGAAGCTCTTTAACCCCCTCGATCGTGAGCAGGTTGGAAGAGATGCCGCTGATCTTGGCTCCCATACGGCAGAGAAGACGGCAAAGCTGCTGAACATACGGCTCGCAGGCAGCATTGTAAACAGTGGTAGTCCCTTCCGCCAGCACCGCAGCCATCACTATGTTTGCAGTACCCGTCACGGAAGCCTCGTTCAGAAGAATGGAGCACCCTTTCAGCTTATCCGCGGTGATGTTGTAACTCAGCGTATCGGCATCGTATTCGAACTTGACTCCCAGCTTCTTGAAACCCTCGAAGTGGGTGTCGATGTGACGGCGTCCTATTCTGTCTCCGCCCGGCTTGGCTGCCACAGAATATTTGAAACGGGCCAGAAGCGGTCCCACCAGCATTATCGAGCCACGGAGGGCGGCATTCTTCACCCGGTAATCTTCGGTTGAAAGATAGTCCAGATTGACGTTTGCGGCACATATCGACCAAACTCCCTTCTCCAGCTTAACAACTTCGCAACCCATATCCTTGAGGAGCGACAGCAGATTGTTAACGTCCAGAATGTCAGGAACATTTCTGACCACTACCTTCTCCTTCGTGAGCAGTGTAGCGCATAGAATCTGCAATGTTTCGTTTTTGGAGCCCTGAGGTACGATTTCGCCGCTCAGCTTGTGTCCGCCTTCAATTAAGAATGATGCCATACGGTTGTTACTAAAAATTTTACGTTCAAAGATACTCAGTTTTATTTACTTTTGCGATATGAAAATCGGGAAAATAGATTTGGGGGATAAGCCGCTTCTGCTTGCGCCAATGGAGAATGTCACCGACATTTCTTTCCGCTACATATGCAAGAAGTACGGCGCCGCAATGATGTTCACCGAATTCATCTCTTCGGACGGCCTGATCCGCGACGCTGCCGGAAGCCTCAACAAACTCACTATCTACGACTACGAGCGCCCTATCGGGATGCAGGTTTACGGCCATATTCCCGAGGCTATCGTAGAATCAGCCCTGAGAATGGAGGCGGCAGGTCCCGACGTGATAGACATCAATTTCGGCTGCCCGGTTAACAAAATTGCCAAAAGGGGCGCCGGGAGCGGAATGATGAGAGAGCCCGACAAGATGGTGGAGATCACCAAGAGAGTCGTCGAAGCGGTTAAACTGCCGGTAACGGTCAAGACCCGCCTGGGCTGGGACGAGAACAGCAAGATCATAGTCGAGCTGGCCGAGAGGCTCCAGGATGTCGGGATATCAGCCCTTACCATTCACGGCCGCACCCGCAGCCAGATGTACAAGGGAGAGGCTGACTGGACCCTAATCGGGGAGGTGAAGAACAATCCGAGAATGCACATCCCGATAATCGGAAACGGCGATATCAAAACCCCGCAGGATGCCAAGAACGCCTTCGACAGATACGGAGTAGACGGCATAATGATAGGGCGCGCAAGCTACGGCCACCCGTGGATATTCCGCGATATCCGCCACTATCTCGACACCGGAGAGCTGCTCCCGGATATGTCCGTGGCCGAAAGAGTCGACCTTGCCAAAGAGCATCTTGCCAAATCTGTCGAAGTAAAAGGCGAGCGCACCGGCATTCTCGAAATGAGAAGACATTTCAGCTGTTATTTCAAATGTCTGGACAATTTCAAGGAAACCCGATTAAAATTAGTAACTTTGACCGACATTGACGAGCTGTATAAAACTCTCGATTACATTAAGGAAACCTGGGGATAATGTCAAGTTTCGTAAACAAAGTGCTTCTTTTCCCGTATTACTCTGTTCTCAAGATACGGGACACCCTCTACAAAACGGGGAAGAAAAAGAGTTATTCTTTTGACGTTCCGATCATTTCCATCGGTAATGTCACCGTGGGCGGCACCGGCAAAACCCCTCATACAGAGATGTTTATCAGAGAATATCTCCGTCAGGGCAAGAAAGTGGCAGTCATCTCCAGAGGCTACGGCAGAAAGACAAAGCAGGCGATAGTGGTCAGCGAACGCCACACCCATATTGAAGTGGGAGACGAACCTCTCCAGATCAAACGGAAGTTCCCGAATGTGACCGTAGTGGTAGATAAAAACCGGAGGCAGGCCATCGAGAACCTTCTCAACGTGGATGAAAAACCCGACATCATCATTCTCGACGATGCATTCCAGTACAGAAAGATCAAACCTTCCAGACAGATTGTCCTTATCGACTATAACAGGCCGGTATTCAAAGACAGTCTCCTTCCGCTCGGAAGGCTGAGGGATCTTCCAGAGAGAATCGGTGAGGCCGACACTGTGATTATCACCAAATGCCCTCCTTTCATGAATCAGTGGGAGAAGGAGAAATGCCTTCAGGCCAACCGCATTCCGGCCGACAAGCCAACCTACTTTACCACAGTTAAATACGAGGAGATCCAGCCTATCTTCCCTTCGGAGGCCAACAACCGCTTCATCTATTCTCAGTCGGTAATTCTGATCACCGGAATAGCCAACGGCCGCTTGCTGAAGGACTATCTCCTCACCTTGTACACCACCCTCTACCATATCGAGTTCGGCGACCACCACAAGTTCGGCAAGGCTGATATAGGGAGAATAGAGAATATGGCTGAAAGATACCCTCGCACCCTTATTCTCACCACCGAAAAAGACGCACAGCGCCTTGTCTCCAACCCGTATCTCACCGAGACTATCAAGCAGAGACTGTTCTACATCCCTATTTCCGTGGGGTTTGTGGAGAATGAATCTTCAGAGGGGCTCTTCTAACGGACATTTCTCGTCCTGAAAACCTGTATCACCACCGAAGCTACTATCAACAGAAGGCCTATCCAGAAGGAGAAGTCCAGCTCGTTTGCTTCATTGAAGAAAATGTTGGCCAGAATGATGCTGTAGATAGGTTCGATATTGTAAGTGACGTTAACCGTAAATGCCGACAGCTTACGAAGGGCGTTGAGTTGCAGCAGGAACGGGATTACGGTAAAGAACGGTCCCAGAATAAGCAGATACACTATGTCTTTCCCCGAAGGGATGACAGCCTCAACCGATGTAAAGTGAGCGTAAAACGGGATACAGACGGTAAGAAATATCAGTCCGCCCACCAGCTCATAGTAAAGCATCGTGTCATCGGCCTCTCCCGTCTCCTTGGCTACGTTTATATTGAGGATAGCAAACAGTGAATAGAGGGCCGCAGAGGCAAGGCCGAGGGCGATTCCCAGTCTGTATCGCACGTCGAAGCTGAAAATCAATACGGTACCCAGGATTGTGACAAAGCGTATTATCGCCTCCGCAACGGAGAATTTAGTCCTGTTTACGATAGGGTTGAACAGTACCGTGAAGAAGCAGGCTGTCGCGATGCAGACCACGCCGATTGAAACGTTGGAGGCTTTGACGCTGCTGAAGAATGCCACCCAATGAAGGGCCAGCAGAATGCCGCAGGAGGCTATTTTGATGAAGGATTTCTTCGGGAGGCGGTGGAAACGGCCGGTTGCCGCCATCAGGCATCCCAGAGTGGCCACGCACACCATTATTCTGTACCAGACCATCGGCAGCCCGCTCAGGGAAATGAATCTGCCGAACAGTCCCGTCGCTCCCGCGAGGAGCACCGCGACATTAAGTCCGATTATGGTTTTTGTTCTGTCCGACATCGGGGCGCAAAGATAAAACGATTTTTATTACTATCTTAGCCTTACAATTCATAAAAGCATGAACCCTATTAAAATCGACATCAACAATTACGTCGTTTCAGGTGAAGGAGCCAACGGCTTTAGCTACAACAGCATCTCCGATCCGGATGAGATGATAAAGATGTATAATACCGGATATGACACACATGCCGTCGTAGTGGAGTTGGAAGCTACACAGAAAGCATACAGCATCGGGCTCAACGTCCCTGAACCCGGGGATCTTATAACTGACGGCCAGAGGCTGGGGATCAGATTCAAAAGGATTCCTGACAAGACCTCTTTTGCCAGGGCTATTGCCAATAATCCGGAGCTGCTCGAACCGCTTGCCAAAGAGTTTGCCGCTATGTGCAGGAAGCTGCATTCTACTAAATGCAAACCCGGCTTATTCGATGATGCCAAACATCAGTTTCTGACTCTGCTTAAGGCAGACACCGCCTTCGATGCAATGCAGAAAGAGAAAATAGCCGATTTTATTAAGTCGGCCCCCGATTCTGACACAATTCTCCACGGAGATATGCACTTCGGGAACGCCGTAATCTCAGGGCCGGTAGCACCTCAACCGGCAGTAAACAGAAAAACCCTCTGGATTGACCTGGGAAGCCTTTCTACCGGTTACTATATGTTTGATCTCGGGATGCTCTACATTGTGACTCATCACGATCAGGAAGCCTTTGTCTATGAAAATTTTCACTTCCACAGAGACACAGCCCTTAAGTTCTGGGAGAACTTCTTCCCTGCCTATTTAGGAACTGACGATCCTTCTGTTATTCAGCAGAAAGAAGAAGAGTGCCGTGCTTTTGCGGCCATAAAAACTCTTCTGATCGAGTTCAATTGTGGCGGAGTTCTCTTCCCGCACTTCAAGAAGCTGTTTTTTGATACTATATTGAAATAGAAAAAGCCGACCCCCAAGGGCCGGCTTCTTTTTTCAAACTCGAAGGCTATTTACACCATTTGTTCAGCCAGTCGATCACTTCTCTGTACCAGAATATTGAGTTCTGAGGCTTCAGAATCCAGTGATTCTCATCAGGGAAGAGGAGCATCTTCGAAGGAACTCCCATCATCTGAGCAGCATTGAAAGCTGCCATACCCTGATCGTAAGGGACGCGGTAGTCTTTCTCTCCGTGGGTTACCAGAATAGGAGTGTTCCAATTCTTGATAAGCTTGTGAGCAGAATTCACATAGTGGTTCGAAGTCATATAATAGGTACTCCAAGGTGCTCCGGCCTGTTTAACGCCCGGATGGAATACTCCTCCGTTGTCCCAGTCAGGGAACCACATCTCCTCAGTCTCCATATACATATGCTCCTGGTTGAAAATACCTGCGTGAGCTACCAGAGCCGAGAATCTGTTCTTGTGAATACCTGCCAGGTAGTAGACTGAATAGCCTCCGTAGCTGGCGCCTGCCGCAGCCATCTTGCCGACATAAGGCTCTGCCAGCATTACATCTGCTGCGCGGAGATAATCCCTCATATTGAGACCGCTGTAGTCGCCAGATATCTGCTCTGTCCATTCCTTACCGAAAGCGGTGGTGCCTCGGCGGTTAGGGAGAACTACGATATAGCCCTGAGAAGCGAACAGACGGTAGCTCCAGCGGGTTGACCAACCCTGGCTGATTGTACCCTGAGGGCCTCCCAGACAGATCAGCAGCGAAGGATATTTCTTTGCTTTGTCGAATTTAGGAGGGTAAAGCACCCAGGTGAGCATCTGCTTGCCGTCAACGGTCTTGATCCAGCGCTCTTCGCAGGTCACGTCATCCAGCTGAGCCAAAATGTTGTCATTCTCGTGAGTGAGCTGTCTCCATTCACCGGTAGCGATATCCACGCAGACAATCTCTGCAGGACGCAGAAGAGAGGTGTTTGTGGTGATAAGCGTGTTGCCTACCAAAGCAGCCGGTGAAGCGAAGTCGTACCAAGCGTGGCTCGGTGTCACAACTGACATAACTCCGTTAAGGTCGCTCTTCCAGATCTCCTTGACTCCTTCCACAAGAGTTGCAAAGTAGATGGTAGAGCTGTCGTCGCTCCAAAGAAGGCTTTCAGCATTGTACTTGAAGTTGGCGGTGAGTTCCTTGCGGGTCCTGCTTGAGAGGTCGATGGTAAATATTCTGACTTTGTCAGACTCATAACCGTCCCTCTCCATACTCAGCCAAGCCACTTTTGTGCCGTCCGGGCTGAACACCGGGTCGGTGTCATAACCCATCATCCCTTCGGTAAGATTCTCACATTCTCCGGTAGTTACATTATATAAATATATGTCAGTGTTTGTAGAGAATGCATAATCGATACCTGTGAGTTTCCGGCAGGAGTAAGCGATGTATTTGCTGTCAGGGGACCAGCAGAGCTGCTCTATACCGCTGAAAGGCTCTGTAGGGAGTTCGTAGGGAGCGCCGTTCAGAATGTCAATCCCGTCGCCGATTCCGGATTTGTTGAAAGAGGTGATGTAAGTGTGAGGGATGTTCTCAACAAAATGGTCCCAGTGACGGTACATCAGATCGTTCACCGTGCGGACATTAGCCTTGTCAAGATCGGGCTGCTC
>JAGDBY010000135.1 GCA_017958765.1 Bacteroidales bacterium
AATAGCTGTCCATTCCCAACTTGCTCAGTACCAGTCCCACACCTTGACAGGTTCCCGCCCCGATACCGTACAGAACCCCTTTCCAAGGGAGCGACAGGGAGACGTGATGACCGTCGTCCGAACGACCCAGAATTGTAATTATAATACCTGCAAGGGTGACAACCATAGCCAGCAAATTCATCCAGGTCAGAGTCTGTCCCAAAGTGATCCAGGCCATTATTGCAGCCGCAGCAGGCGAAAGGGTCATAAAGAGCTGACCGTACCGCGATCCGATGTGAACGTAGCTGTTGAACAGGCAGAAATCACCGAGGAAGAATCCTACGAATCCTGAAGCTGCCATCAGCGCCCACGTTCTCCCTTTGGCATATACGGGCAGCGCGTGACGGGTGAGAATTATCAGCAGTATAGAAGTAAAAACCGTGGCTACCAGAAGCCTCCAGCAGTTCATATTCAGCACACCCAGCCTTTTGGTGCCCACTTCAGCTGAAAGGGCTGTAACCGTCCACATAAAAGCCACTGCAAGAGAGATTATTTCACCAAGATGCGCTATCATACTGTCAGATGTTCTACGAGAATTTTAATGCCTATCGATATGAGAATGACGCCGCCGATAACGGAGCTTTTGTTCCCGAAATATTTTGAAAGGAGATCGCCCCCTTTAAGTCCCAGAGCGGCAGTTGCTGAGGTGACGGCGGCTACGATCAAAGCGGCGACGGCGATTTTCGACCAGCCGAAACCTTGAGTCATAGCGATTGAAACACCCACCGCCAAAGCGTCGATACTGGTAGCGACAGCACCCAGGATGCAGTATTTGACCGAAGTAAGGTCAAATCCCTTTACCTCCTCTTTCTGTTTCAGACCTTCTATAATCATCCTTATTCCTATGAAAAGAAGGAGGAAGAATGCTATCCAGTGGTCTATACTCTCGATGTATTTCAGGAATGAGAAACCGAGAAACCACCCTGCGAAGATGAACAGTCCCTGAGTAATACCGAAAGTAAGTTCGATGCGAAGCCGCTGAGAGAGGGATAATGCGTCATTCTGAGCGCCTTGCACAAACGATACTGCAAGGGTGTCGAAGCAAAGTCCTACGGCGAGCAGAAATATCTCAAAATAGCTCATTTATCCCATCAAAAAGTACGCAAATATAAGTATTTATTGTTATTATGATTAAATTTGTAGTTTATGTCAAAAGAGAGAAAATATCTATGGTTTATCGCGGGCGCATCGCTGCTGATCCGCGCCCTGTTTGCCGCCTTTACGGAACTTAGCAACGACGAGTCTCTCTACAGAATTTTCGCCCTCTTCCCTGCGATGAGCTATTATGCTCATCCGCCGATGGTTGCGTGGCTTGCAAGGCTCACTACATTCGGTGCGGAGATTATCCCGGAATTCTTCGTAAGACTCTCATCAGTCATCATAGGGACGGTCAATACCCTGCTGGTATTCAAGATAGCCAAACGGCTTACCGGCAGTGAGAAAGCCGGGCTTGCTGCCGTTCTCATCTACACGGCTTCAGTGTATGCTACGGTCTTTATCGGAATAGCGCTTCTCCCAGACGGAATGCTCTCTCTGTGCTGGCTTCTCTCTCTGGATCTGATGCTTATCCTGGCCCGTGATCCTCAGCTGAAAGAGTCCCGCAAAGGCTCTCTGCTGATGTTGGCGATGGGACTGACTATCGGGATAGGACTTCTTTCCAAATACACTGCGATCTACCTCGGTGTAACGTGGGTGTTATATGTGATTCTCTATGACAGGACTTGGTTTAAGAAATGGTCTTTCTGGGGCGCGATAGTGCTTTGCTTTGCGCTGTTTTCCCCTGTAATAATATGGAATGCCGGTCATTCCTTCACCAGCATAGCCAATCAGAGCAGCCGCCTGCTGAGTTTCAAAGAGATTCTCTGGTGGTCTCCTTTCAGAGAGCTCGGAGGCAATCTGGCCTACCAGAACCCTCTCAACTGGATTGTATTCGCCTTTTCGATTGTATTCTTCCTCAAAAATAAGGAGAGAATAGAGCGTCCGGTATTGAGATTGCTGCTGCTGTCTTCGCTCCCGATGATTCTCTTTTTCTTTATCGCTTCGTTTACGCAGCCTACCCTTCCTCACTGGAGCGCTCCTGCTTATTTCGGACTGATTATCCTCTCTGCCCTCTTCCTCGATCAGCTTAAAGGAGGAATGAAGGTTGCCGTATGGAGCTGTTCCGTTCTGGCATTTCTGCTCATCCTGGTGGGGATTGAGATTAAATACGAGCCGTTCCCTATTCCGAGAGACACTGCTGCAGCCGATATCGGTAGGGACGACATCACATTGGATATGTACGGCTGGAAGCAGGGCGGAAAGGCTTTTGCCGAAATCTACAGAAAAGACGTCGCGGAGGGGGTGATGAGAGCCGACTCCAAGATTCTGAACGATATATGGTACGAAGGAGCGCACCTGGACAATTATTTTGCCCTTCCTCTCGGCCTGAAGCAGATTACTTTCGACAATCTGGACTATCAGGATATTTCAGAGGCAAGGGGCGGAATAGTTCCCGGAGATGACCTGTACTTCATCTCATCCAGCCGCACCTACGTTACTCCGTACGAGTCTTACTCCGGCGGAGGAAACGTCATTCAGGAGCCTGAAACAATAGAAATAACCCGCGGCGGACGCCTGGTTGAGAAATTCTACGTTTACCGCATACATATAGCTGACGAGTATTAGAATGAAGTCGAAGATTAAGGTTGGTTTGTTTGTGGATACGTTCTACCCTATGGTAGACGGAGTTATAAGGGTTGTAGACAATTATGCCAGAAGACTGAAGGATAAGTGCAACGTCACGGTGTACGCGCCCCGTACAACAGCAGCCTTTCCCCTTTTGGACAAGATGCTCGAAATGGGCTCTATGACCGAGGATGACATTGTGGACAAATCTCTCCCCTACAAAGTGGTACGCTGCAACTGTCTTCCTTTCAAGACCAACAACTACGTGATACCGACTCCCGCTTTCGATGTGGATTTCATGATGAAACTCCACAAGAGCAAACTGGATCTGGTGCATATCCACTCTCCTTTCACTGTCGGGCAGATGGGTCTGTACTATGCCAAGCTTCAGAAAGTTCCGGTAGTAGCTACACTCCATTCTCAGTACAGACAGGACTTTGAGAGGGCTGTTGACTTCAAGCCCGCCATAGACGTGGCTATGGCCTCTATAATGAGCGTTTTCAACGGCTGCGATGAGTGCTGGACCGTAAACAGCGACATCCGGAAGCTTTATATCGAAGAATACGCCCTTAAATCTCCCTGTTACATAAAGAACAATGCCACCGACCACGTTCCTGTCAAAGACCGTAAAGCTGCGGCCCAGGCGGTAAATGCCCGCTTCGGCCTCAAGGAGGACGACCTGGTGCTTCTGTTCATCGGAAGAATCACATTCCTCAAAGGGCTCGACCTGATTGTGAACTCCCTTGCCATTGTCAAAAAGGCCGGGATTAAATTCAAGATGCTTTTCGTGGGAGAAGGAGCTGATGAGAAGGCCCTCAAGGCTCTGATTAAGAAGAACAG
>JAGDBY010000136.1 GCA_017958765.1 Bacteroidales bacterium
GTGCCGACTGCTACCGCCGCTTAGGACAGACAGCCAATGCCGAGTAAGACGAGTACCGCATTCTCAAGGCACAGATGGACAAGCATCTGGGCGTACAGAACAGATGGTCATCAGCAAAACTGCAGCAAATGAGAAAGCTGTCAGACATTGACCCAAACAAATACGACCAGATTGTTGTAGAAGACGAATCCTCAACAGAGCCAGAATACAAGAGCGAATATCGCGGAAAGATTCAAAACAGGCAGATTACCGAGCATTACCAGCCATACATCGTGATGGAGAAGGACAGCCTTGTCGAGAAAACCGAATATCCGGAAATCAAGGAGCCTAAGACGGCACAGGACTTCTATAACCTTGGCACCCGTCAGGCTCGTGAAACGAAGTATGCAGAAGCTATCGAGAATCTGACAAAGGCAATAGAAATAGATTCGTACTTCTCACAGGCATACTATAATCGCGGACTTGCATACCTGCATTCCGATGAGACAGAGAAATCACAGGCCGATCTGTCAAAGGCAGGAGAATTGGGACTATACTCCGCATACAGCCTGATGAAACAGAACAATAAAAAGAACAAAAAGAAGTAGCACACTTATGAAAAGATTTTTTATAATCGCCCTACTCCACTGCTCATTGCTCACCCTCCCTGTTAGGTCGCAGACACTGACGGAAATCTATAAGAGCATTCCTGACACTATAATGCCTAAGCTGAGCGGCTTTGAGCCGGAAATAATAATGAGCAGCGACACCCTCATGCAGTTTAAGGTTAACAATATAACATACGAACTGGCAAAGGTCTCTGACAACAAAGCAGTATTGCTTGTCACATTACCCCTGCCAGAACATGATACGCGCGCATACCTATATAATATATATAGTTCTTCCGACAAACTGTGTTGGAACCTGGAGGCCTGCCGCGACTTCTCCGACGGAGAGTTTAAATTTGCAGAAGCCACCATCACGTCCGTATCACCGCTATTGGTACAAGTTACCATACGCGAACCGTTTATTCCGAAAGATGAAAAGAGCGAACCCGTAATGTTAAAAAATATAAAATTATTTTAACTTACTCACAAAAAGCTTGGAGATATTAAAAATAATGCATACCTTTGCACCGTGTTTTTCATGGTATTAGATTATTAAGGTTAATGAAGGTTGATTGTCGTGAGACAATCAATTTTTCTTTAAGGGCTGACAATTTTTTAACTGTCAGCCCTTAATTATTGCCCTAAAATTACAGATTATCAACGAGATAGCCTCTTGTAAGAGTAAACGCCGTCTTTTCCTTCAAGAGTCAGCGAATCAGGTGTCAATGCGATGATGTCAAACGTATCAGCATTGAGTATCAGCTGGCAGTTACACATCTGCCATGAGTTATAAGGCTTTGACTCTACGGCATTCTTGTTTTCAACCACTCCATTCTCCTTGATATAGAAATTACGGTCAAGGGATGTCCAGTGTCCCATCAACGAAGTGATATTCACTGCCTTACGCACCATCTTCATTCCCCTTGCAGGATCTTCTGCAGAAGGCATAGTGGTAACACATATCAGATCACCCGCATACAATCCTCCCTGAATGTCAGAGGGTATAGTATCCTGGTTCATGGCTATTGCCGTCTCCTGCCCCTCGTCCGACACCACAGTCAGTACATGCATAGAGGTAGCATCACCCACTTTTCCGTACAAGGCGCTGTCATTACCTTCAAAGATTTCATCCTCTAAATCCATGCTGCCTTTTGTCGTATTGGTACAGGAGATTACCACCAGCACTGTCAATACACACAACAGCACACTCTTTGCTTCATTCCACAATCTGTCCATTTCTTCAAGAGTTAATTCTTTAATATTACGCCCCATTTCCCTGGCCTTTTCTTCTACATAGCCAAAACGTGAGATAAACTTACGGTTGGTCTGCTCTAATGCCGTATCTGGGTTTATATGATATAGCCGGGCAGCATTCACAAGGGAGAAGAGTACGTCTCCCAATTCCTTTTCCGCCGACTCCTTATTGCCGCTTTCAAATTCTTTTTTCAGCTCTCCTATCTCCTCAAACACTTTCTCCCAAACGTCTTCTCTCTCTTTCCAGTCAAAGCCCACATTCCTGGCTTTATCCTGTATGCGGTAAGCCTTTATCAGCGACGGCAGCGATTTGGGCACTCCTGAAAGGACTGTCTTGTTTCCGTCTTTCTCCTTCTGCTTTACCTGTTCCCATATCTTACTAACCTCCTCTGGGTTGTCGGCAGTTTTGTCGCCATAGATATGAGGATGTCTGAACACCAGTTTGTCAGCCTCTTTCTCCAACACGTCACCCATATCGAAGAGTCCTTTTTCCCTGCCTATCATAGCATAGAAAACAAGGTGCTCCATAACATCACCCATCTCTTTCTGTATCTCTTTCGGATCATCA
>JAGDBY010000024.1 GCA_017958765.1 Bacteroidales bacterium
CAAATACGGTACAGAATTGAAGAATATCGTGGCTTATCGCAGAAGCGATACCCTGGCGAAGAATCTTTATGTCCTCAACCTGAAGACAATGGCTCAGGATACAGTTGTCGCTGTTGACAGCTACAACTTCGACCGCGCCGGCAACCGCATCGCCTACATCAGCAAATACGACAGAAGAACAGACGGTTCTTTCACCGGAGTTGGTGTTTACGACATTGCCAAAAAGACCAATACCGTCGTTACCACGCTCCCTAACAAAGCTTATGTTACCAACGTGGCATTCGACAGGACAGACAAATTCCTCTCATACTTCGCTAACAACGATACTACAAGCGACGCCTCAAGGCACCCTGACCTCTATGTTTACGACGGGGTCACCAACAGAATGCTTGTAAGCTCCGACCACAGAGACATCCCTGACGGATGGCAGATCAACATCAGAGAGGCTATGGAGCTGAGTTATGACGGAACAAGGGCTTATTTCGGTATTTACCCTAAGCCACACGTTAACGACACCACAATCCCTGCTTTCGAGAAGGCTAAATTCGACCTGTGGACTTGGAACGAAGACTATCTGCAGTCAGTGCAGAAGATCCGTGTCAATACTGACAGAAACCGTTCTTACACAGCAGCCATCAACCTCGACGGTACAGGCAAGATCGTTCAGTTCGAAGACCCTGACTTCACAAACGTTCCTATAGGTGAATTCAACGGTTACGACTACGTGATCACCACTACCGACAAGCCTTACCGCGTTCAGAGCCAATGGAATGCAGAGGCTATTTCAGACGTTTACAAAGTGTCTCTGAAAGACGGCAGCCGCCAGCTTCTCAAGGAGGCTTCCCCTGTAAGATTCAGCGGTACATCTCCTGACGGCCGTTACTATATTTACTATCACACAATCGACCTGAACTACTACATCTACGATATCACAACAGGTGTTCACCGTAACCTGACTGCTCCTCTCGAGGGCAGAATCTTCTACAACGATGAAGACGACCGTCCTACACGTCCTTCAGCTACCGGCAGACCTACCTGGAGCGTTGACTCTAAGACATTCTATATCGCAGACAAGTACGACGTATGGAAATTCACTGCCGACGGTTCAGTGGCTCCTGTTATGGTTACAGAGGGCCTCGGTTCAGCTAACAATGTTACTTACAGCATTATGAACCTGTGGAGCAGAAACGGCAAGAACTCTACTTTGGCAGCTTGCATCCCTACAGACAAACCGCTCTACTTCCTCACTTTCAACCATACTACCAAGAAGTACGGTTACGCTACCAAAGACATCACCCGTAAGAACGCTAAGCTGACAGCTCTTGCTGAAGGTCCTTACACTTACCAGACCCCTGCTATCTCAGTCGACCCTAAGGGCAAGAAGAATATCTTCGCTTACACTAAGGGTAACTACGAGGTAGGTAGCAACGTATGGATGTCAGACGACAACTTCAAGACCGAAAAACAGATCAGCGACATCAACCCTCAGCAGCGTGATTACAACTGGGGTACAGTCGAGCTTGTCAGCTGGACAGCTAGAACAGGCAAACAGGCTGAAGGTCTGCTGTTCAAACCTGAGAATTTCGACCCTAACAAGAAGTATCCGGTTATGATTTACTTCTACGAGAGATATTCAGACGAGCTTTATGCAGTCAGAACTCCGGCTCCTAGCCGCTCTACAGTAAACATTCCGTTCTTCGTATCAAATGAATACATTGTGTTCGTACCGGATATCTATTATGAAATAGGACACCCTGGCAAGAGCGCCCTGGACTTCATTCTCCCGGGTTGCGACATGCTTTGCCAATATCCTTGGATAGACGGTGACAATATGGCCATCCAGGGCCAAAGCTGGGGCGGTTACCAGGTAGCTTATATGATTACCCAGACCAACCGTTTCAAAGCAGCCGGAGCAGGCGCACCTGTATCAAATATGACCAGTGCTTACGGCGGAATCCGCTGGGGCAGCGGCGTTACCCGTCAGTTCCAGTATGAGCAGCAACAGAGCCGTATCGGTAAAGACCTGTGGAGCGGACTTGACCTCTACCTTGAGAACTCACCTCTGTTCTACGTTCCTAACGTTACAACCCCTGTGCTGATCACCCACAATGACGCCGACGACGCAGTTCCATGGTGGCAGGGTATCGAATTCTTCACCGCTTTGCGCCGCTGCGGTAAAGTGGCTTGGATGCTTCAGTACAATGACGAGACACACAACCTGAGTCAGCGCCGCAATGCTAAAGACTTGAGTGTCAGACTGTCGGAATTCTTCGATCACTACCTCAAGGGCGCTCCTATGCCTGACTGGATGAAGTACGGTATCCCGGCAGTAGATAAAGAGCAATAACTTTTATAGCAATATGTTTAGTAAAGATATTTACGTATCACGCAGAAAAAAGCTTGCTGAAAGCCTGAAAAGAGGGATCTACCTCTTTTTGGGCAACAGCGAAGCGTCCTTCAATTATAAGGACAATCAATACCTGTTCCGTCAGGACAGTACCTTTTTGTATTATTTCGGACTGGATGCCCCGGATTTGGCCGCCATTATCGATGTTGACAACGACAGACAGATAATATTCGGCAACGACGTCGATATCGACGACATTATATGGATGGGTCCTCAGCCGACGATTGCCGAGCAGGCCGCAGAGGTAGGTGTCACCGAGACATATCCTCTGAGCAAGCTGGCCGACTTCGTGAAAGATGCCTTGGCAAAAGACCGCAGAGTTCACTATCTGCCGCCTTACCGGTATCACACCAAGATCTGGATCAACCAGCTTCTCGACATCCCGTTCGAATATATAAAGGAACACACCAGCGAAGAGTTTATCAAAGCGGTGGTTGCTATGCGTCTTATCAAAGAGCCGTGCGAAATTGCCGAAATCGACAAGGCGTGCGACCTGGGATACACGATGCATTACACCGCTATGAAGATGATGAAGCTTGGGATGGTGGAGCAGGATCTGGTGGGTGTAATGGAGGGGATAGCCCGTACGGGTTACACCGTTTCATTCCCTATCATTCTCTCTCAACACGGCGAGACATTACATAATCACAAACACGATGCGATTCTCACGGAGGGCAATCTCTGTGTTATAGATGCCGGTGTGGAGATAGCTTCGCACTATGCATCCGACAATACCCGTACGCTCCCTACAGGCGGCCGTTTCACCGAGCAGCAGAAAGAGGTCTACACAATAGTCTCTACCGCTCAGGATTTCGCCCTTCAGAGAGTCCGTCCGGGAATTACCTATACCGAGGTTCATCTTGACGTAGCCCGCATTCTGCTGCAGGGACTCAAGAACATCGGTCTGGTCAAAGGGGATATCGACGAGGCGGTGCACAACGGTGCTCAGGCTCTCTTTATGCCTCACGGACTGGGCCACCATATGGGACTGGACGTTCACGATATGGAGAATCTCGGAGAGAACTACGTCGGCTACGACGAAGACCATATCCGTTCTAAGCAATTCGGCCTTTCTTCACTGAGAATGGGCAACGTGCTCCGACCGGGACACGTTGTCACCGACGAGCCGGGAATCTATTTCATCCCTGCTTTGATCGACAAATGGAAAGCCGAAGGTACTTGCAAGGACTTCATAAACTTCGATGCTCTGGATAAGTATCGCAGTTTCGGAGGTATCCGTATCGAGGATGACTTCTTGGTAACTGAAAAGGGATGCAGACTGTTGGGACACAAGCGTCTTCCTCACACAGTAGAAGAAGTTGAAAAAGAAATGAACTGAAAATTATGAAAAAGTTTTTATTGGCAATTGTATGTCTAACCGTTATGGCTTCCTGCAGTACTGATAAACAACAAAACCCCGAAACAGTGATTGAAAAGCCGTCAATCACCATTTCCAACGGACAGTTCACTCCTGAAATCCTTTGGCAGATGGGGCAGGTGTCCGACCCGCAGGTCAGTCCTGACGGCTCTAAGATTCTCTACGGAGTCACCTACACCGACATCGCTTCGGATAAAAGGTGCCGCCAGCTGTACGTGATGAATATAGACGGTTCCGACAATCACCAGCTGACCTCTTCATCCAAGAGCATCTCCAATGCAAGATGGATAGAGAAAGGCTCTGCAATCGCCTTCCTCCGCGGAGGTCAGATCCACGTGATGAATGCGGACGGCACTTCAATAGTTCAGATAAGCAATGTTGAAAAAGGCATTTCCGAGTTTACCCTGTCTCCTGACCAGAAGAAGATAATGTACACTTCGGATTTCAAGAATTACATTGCCCCTACCGACGAGCAGCCCGATCTTGACAAGGCTAATGTCCGCACGGTGAACGACCTGATGTACCGTCACTGGGATCATTTTGTTGAGAACATCCCTCACACTTACATCACCTCTTTCAACAAATCCGGAATCGGCGACGGGATTGACATTCTGAACGGAGCTCCGTACGAGCTCCCTACAGAGCCTTTCAGCGGTATAGAGCAGCTCTGCTGGTCTCCTGACAGCAAGTACATCGCTTACTCTTGCCGGAAACTCACAGGTATCGATTACGCATTCTCTACAAACACTGACATATATTTATATAATGTAACTACCGGAGAATGTGAGAATCTTACCGAAGGGATGATGGGTTATGACACCGACCCGGTGTTCAGCCCGGACGGCACAAA
>JAGDBY010000137.1 GCA_017958765.1 Bacteroidales bacterium
CATATAGAATCTGCAGCGGAACTGAACTTCTTGGCAACTTCATTGTAGATGGCGAAATAGGCGCTTTCGCTGCTGTAGAGCTCTACGATTGGGGTCTCTTTGGCTCTCTTGCCTTTCTTGACGAAGATCACCTCTCCCTGCTCCACGGCAGCGATAGGGATTAGACCAGTCTCATATATACTCGACATGGTTACTGCAATGATGGAGGAGGCTATCCTCATCGTGTCGTTTGCAGTCGCCGGTACGCTGGCCTCGAAAGCTCTTATCTGAGAAGGACCGGCGGTCTCATTATAATCGTAATACTCAATAACTTGTGATGCCCTTTCCTCTCTCTCGTCAAGCAGCTGCTCGTTAGTTTTGAGAATAGGGAAGTCGAACGGAGCCACGAGAGTCTCATAGGTCCACGGGCTTCCTATCTGATAGTGATACTGAAAAAAGACTTTGCTCGGGTACAGAACGTACATCAGAACCGCTACTGCAACGAATTCCAGGGCTATGATGACTTCTTGGGAAAACTTCGGTAGTTTCATTTCATTCATTTGTGTATCCTTACAAATATATACAAAATTATCTTAAATTTGCGGTCATGAGAGATAATGAAGCAAATCGTTACGCATCGCGCGGTGTCTCTTCTTCCAAGGAAGATGTCCACAAGGCCATCGCCAATCTTGACAAAGGATTGTACCACAAAGCATTCTGCAAGATAGTTCCGGACTACCTGTCGGGTGATGACAATTACTGTCTGGTAATGCACGCTGACGGCGCCGGGACCAAGAGTTCTCTGGCTTACACCTACTGGAAAGAGACCGGAGATATGAGCGTCTGGAAAGGAATCGCCCAGGATGCTATCGTGATGAATACCGACGATCTGCTCTGCGTCGGGGTTACCGACAACATTCTCCTCTCATCCACCATAGGCCGTAACAAGAATCTGATCACCGGAGAGGTAATTGCCGCAATTATCGGAGGTTCATCTTCTTTTGTTGACAGGATGAGGTCTTACGGCATAGATATGACCCTGACAGGCGGAGAGACCGCCGACATGGGAGACCTAGTAAGGACGGTTATCGTAGACAGCACCGTATGCGCCAGAATTGCCCGCAAGGATGTGATAGACAATGGCAACATTGCCGCCGGAGACGTGGTGGTGGGACTTTGCTCATACGGCAAGGCGGTCTATGAGGATGAATACAACGGAGGAATGGGCAGCAACGGACTTACTTCCGCCCGCCACGATGTATTCTCAAAATACCTTGCAGAGAAATATCCGGAGAGTTACGACGCTTCAATCAGCTCCGAGTTCGTGTACTCCGGTTCCAAGAAGCTTGCCGACATTGAGCCTGAGACCGGTCTTACATACGGCAAGCTGGTTCTTTCACCTACAAGGACTTACGCCCCGATTATGAAGGAGGTATTCTCCCGCTGCCGTAAGTCTGTTCACGGTATGATCCACTGCTCGGGAGGTGCCCAGACCAAGGTTCTCAACTTCATAGAGAATCTGTGCGTAGTCAAGGACAATCTTTTCCCTGTTCCTCCTCTTTTCAGGACTATTCAGCAGGAATCGGGCACTCCTTGGGAAGAGATGTACAAAGTGTTCAATATGGGCCACAGAATGGAGATCTACACCGATGAGAGTTCTGCAGCCGATATCATATCAATCTCGGAGAAATACGGCGTTCCTGCCCGGATAATAGGGCGTGTAGAGCCGTTTGAAGGAAAGAAGGTTATCATTAAGAGCGAGTATGGCGAATTCAAATATCAGATTTAGAACTGCAGTTACTGCGGCTGTCCTTTGTATTGCCCTTTCTTTGGCAGTTTCCTGCAACAAGAAGAGCACTGCCCAGATTTCCCTGCCTGAGCTGATGGAGCTCATACACGCCGATGTATTCGACTCCACTTCGGTATTCTTCGGAGACTACTCGAAATATCCCAGCAATATCTCCAAGCTTCCGGTAGGTGTATTCTGCATAGGAAGCCCTGTAAATAACTTACTTTCAGATCTTCTGACCCGTGATAAGTTTGACAATATCACTGGTTCTGGACAGCTCGACGATCTGTCTGACATGGCAGGGGAGAATTTCGTCACTTTCACCATTCACAAAGAGTCTATGGACAGCATCGGAGGCGCAGAGCCTCTGGATATGGCGGTTCTTCACACCCTCTTTCTGACCGGTAACGAGTTCTTCGACAATGCCCAGCAGACCAAGATCATCGTAGCGGGAGGAGAGATGGATGACGTGGTGACAACCGACAGGATCCAGAAGTTCCTCTCTATGACAAATACCGGAGTGAAGTACATTTCAGTTGCCGGAGCCACCGCTGAGACCATTATAGACTCTCTGGAGAATCTGCCGGGCTCATACGCCGTGGCTTTCCTGGGAGAGACAGAGACCATAAAAAGCGAGAGATACGCCAAGCATCTTGCTAACGTAGCCAAGGAGAGAGGTTTCGCCAAGAACGTCCCGGTGATCAATCAAAGCATATCCGATACGGATGCGTCGGGCATTCCGATGGTCGATGCAGCTTTGATCGCTCTGCTGAGAAACTACCGTATCAGCGAGTCTTCAGTTCCGATTAAGGCCATTATAGTGGAGCCGGATCTGGATGATGAGCAGGTATCTACACTTCTTTCTATCCTGAATTATTATCGCTCTATTATCTCCACCGGAGCGAACCCTTACAAGAGCATTATCGCAGAGGATGTCATAATTCTCAATCCTAATAAATGCGCTGCAACCAAGTGTTATCAGACTCTTCGCGCCGACGGAAATCTGGCACTGAGTATCACCGAGCAGCTTGTCAGCCGATACAGTTATCCATCCGGTTTCAACTATGCCTTTTAAAGAATCTGTCACTCACGAAGAAATAGAAGAACTTGAGCTTTTGTCATTCGGTGGCAAGATTGAGGTGATAACTGATACGGGCAGCGCTTACAAGAAGGCGATAAAACATCTGTCTTCCTGCAGAATGATCGGGTTTGACACCGAGACCAAACCGGTGTTCCAGCACCACGTTCCGCATAATCCTACCGCACTGCTCCAACTCTCCAGCGAGACGAACGCGTATATCTTCAGGCTCACCGAAATCGGTATGCCGAAGGAGTTGGTCAAGCTTCTTGCAAGCAAGACCATAACCAAGATAGGGGCTGCCGTATGGGATGATATAAAGGGGCTTAATCACTACACCAAGTTCGAGGCTCACAGGTTTATGGACCTGCAGATTTTTGCTGAGAATTACGGTATTAAGGACAAGAGCGTCAAGAAACTGGCCGCTATAATCCTCGGCCGGAAAGTCTCGAAGGCACAGCAGCTTTCCAACTGGGAGTTGCCGGAGCTGACCCCTGCGCAGCTTCTCTACGCAGCCACAGACGCCTGGGTGTGTTTGGTGATGTACAAGAAGCTCCTTGCTTCCTAAATTTGTAGGATTTGTAATTTTTGCTACCTTTGTGACGCAATGGTACCTTGGCCGAGTGGTTAGGCACTGGTCTGCAAAACCAGGTACAGCAGTCCGATTCTGCTAGGTACCTCATAGAAAAGAGCGCACCCAAGCGCTCTTTTTCTGTTAATGTGACACCCTGCTAATCAGTCTGCAGGCGTACTCGATGATGGAGTCTTTCCCGAGTACCAGAGCCAGAGGGTCCAATTCTACGAAATAATCGGGCGGAACGCCGTTTTCATAGTTGTTCCCGTCGGGAGCGAAAGTCCTCGACATAGGGGTGCGGTAAGCCCACCCGTTGTTGAGTCCGAATGTGTAAACCACTGATGTTCCGCCGCTTGTGGTGTCTCCTACGAGAACCACATTGTCGTAGCTCTTCATACAGAGGGCGAACATTGAAGAGCAGCTGTAGCTCCTTGGCCCGATGAGCACGACAAGAGGTTTTTTCCATACAGGAGCGTCCCAGCTCTTCGGAGCGTAAGACTTGGTCAATTCTCCGAAATCATCGTATCCCGGACCGTTC
>JAGDBY010000138.1 GCA_017958765.1 Bacteroidales bacterium
ATGGTTCTGGAAAACCGCGCTCAGGCCAAGGCTGAAAAGAATTGGGCCAAAAGCGATGCTATACGAGATAATCTGAAGGCTCTTGGCATCCAGATTAAGGATACCAAAGACGGATGTGAATGGACAATTGAATAATACCCCTTGATATGAAAGTCGTAAACTTATCTGAGCAGAATTCTGTGATCTCCAACTATTTGTCAGAGTTGAGAGACATCACTATTCAAAAAGATGCAATGCGTTTCCGTTATAATATGGAGAGGTGCGGCGAGCTGATGGCATACGAGATCAGCAAGACTTTGCACTACGCAGACAAGGAAGTTACAACACCTCTCGGTATCGCCTCCTGCAAAGTTATTTCAGATGAGATTGTTATTGCTACTATTCTCCGGGCAGGACTTCCGTTCCATCAGGGGTTCCTGAATGTTTATGACAAGGCACAGAGCGCTTTCATAGCTTCATATCGTAAATATGGCAAGAGCAATAAGTTTACTATCCAGCTGGAGTATGCCACCGTCCCTAATATCGACGGAAAAGTTCTGATAATTGCCGACTCCATGATAGCTACCGGTGCTTCAATGGTTCTTACTTACGAGAAGCTGATCCAATACGGTACCCCTTCCAAGATTCACATTGCCTCTGTTGTGGGTGTGCAGGAAGGTTTAGATACCTTGTCAAAGAAGTTCCCTCACAAGGCTACCACCCTCTGGATAGGAGCGATAGATGAGGAACTCACCAACAAGTCTATGATCGTTCCCGGTATCGGTGACGCGGGCGACCTGGCTTACGGCTCTAAAAACTAGTAGAGATAGTATTTCTGGGAGAGCTTCTTGAAAGCTTCCGTATCCTTGCGCCAGAACTCCTGAATTGCGCTGAAATTGCACTCTTTAGCGAGGGTCTTGCGTATATAGTCAGTTCCCAACACTTTGTCAAACATAGCGTAGCTGCTCTCTGAGGCGGTGAAAGGTTTGTGTCCCGGATAGTTCTTCACGGTAGCCTCCATCACCCTGAACTGAATCTCAGTGAGGCTGGCTTTGCTGTAGTCAGTGATGTAGATCTGGACGCCGCGGTGCTCTTTGCCCGCTCCCGAGCCGAAGAACGGCTGGATGTTTATCGGGCGGAAAGTAACTCCCGGCAGTTGCAGAGAATTAAGCCTGTCAGCGTATTGATCCGCATTCGGGATCCAGTCGGCAGTGAACAGCTGGAACGGGAGGGTGTATCCGACTCCGATTGAGAGAAAACCTCCCAGTTCTCCGCTGATTCCGGTGGCCGGATAGAAGAAGCAGGTCTCGGCAGTAGGAATCTGAGGCGAGGTAGGAACCCACGGGAGGCCGGTATCGGAGAATGTCATATCCCTCGTCCATCCCTCCATAGGGACTACTGTGAGTTTGCACTGCCTAAAAGGCTCTTTGCCGTTCTGGCCTCTGGCATATCCTTCGCCGTTAATCATCAGGGCCAATTCTCCGACGGTCAGTCCGTAAATATACGGGATAGGGTACATCCCCACGAAGGAGTAGAATCCGTCCTGAACGAGACTACCTTCCACTTTTTCACCTCCGAGAGGGTTCGGGCGGTCGAGCACCACCACTTCAATCCCTTTCTGGGCGCAGGCCTGCATCACCAGACCGAGAGTGCTGATGTAAGTGTATGAGCGGCAGCCGTTATCCTGGATGTCGTATACCATCACGTCAATCCCCTTGAGCATATCGTCGGAAGGTTTGCGGGTGGCTCCGTACAGAGAATAGATTGGAAGGCCTGTCTTCGCGTCTTTATTCTGAGGTACATAGTCTCCGGCGTGAAGATCTCCGCGCACACCGTGCTCAGGGCCGAAAAGGGCTACGAGGTTAACATTCTCAGCAGAATAGAGAATATCCACGGTGGAGCGCATATTCCGGTCGATTCCGGTAGGATTGGTCACCAGTCCGACCCGTTTCCCTCGGAGAATGTCGAAATTATTCTCCAGTGTTTAACCGAGTTACACCGACTATCTAATTTTGAGTGGGTGCGCTGGGCTGATAGTGTTTCACGAAAAAAGTATTTATTAAACTAACAAGTTCTATAATTCCTGAGCTAGAAAAACAAAAGGGGTGCTATCACAGCAGC